>JBAREU010000183.1:0-1672 GCA_049796515.1 Solirubrobacterales bacterium | reverse complement strand
AGTTTGTCTTTGATTTCCTGGAGCGAGCTGTAGGGGCCACAGTCTTTGGCAAATTCATCATCGAGGGCCGGCAGCTTCTTTTCCTTGACGGATCTGATCGTCAGCGTGAATATGACCGTCTTGCCGGCAACGCGAGGATCGGGATGGCTGGCTGGGTACGGCTGGGAAATTTCGAGCTCGTCACCCTCTTTCTTCCCCCCGACATGCGAATCAATTTCCAAGCCCAAGACGGACGCGTGTGATCCGACCTTGTGGAGCTGCCCCTCCTTCTTCGTTCCTTCCAGCGGGGCTCCATCGAGAGCGCCGTGCACATCCAGCACGATATAGTCTCCGTCCACGATGGTATGGCCGGCCGGTGCGGCTTCCAGGCGTGCCTGTTGTTCGCGCAAGACCTCAAGTCCTCGGTCGAGCTGTTCGTCGGTGACGGTGCGTTTGTCGGGCTTGAGCGAGAGCGGACTCGGTGCTTTATAGTCCCGCAATTCGATTGTCGGCTTGATCTCGACGGTCGCGGTAAATGTAAAGGGTTCGTCCTTCTTAATCTTGACCCGGTCCAGCGGGGGAATTTCGACGAGGACCGGCACAATCCCCGCTTGGCGGACGGCCTTGTCGTAGAAGTCCGGCACGAGGCTTCGGATCACGTCCTCTTCCACGGTTTTAGCATAGCGTTTTTCCAGCAAGGCCAAGGGTGCCTTGCCAGGGCGAAATCCTGGGATGTTGACCTGGCGGTTCAGCTCGACGTAGGCTCGGGCAAACCGTTGAGTGACCTCATCGGCCGGCACCTCAATTTTGAGGGCGCGTTTCATCGGTCCCAGTTCAGTCACTTCCATTTTCATACTGGCGCGTGCCTTTTTCTTTATAAGAAGCCTTGCGCGGGCTGCCCAGCCGTTGCCGGCTGCCCGGTCGTGGTCTGGTGCGAGAGGGGGGACTTGAACCCCCACGGTTACCCACGAGATCCTAAGTCTCGCGCGTCTGCCAGTTCCGCCACTCTCGCATGGTGGGGTCTGTAGGAGCCGACTCCAGGATGATGAGCAAACAACCAAACGAACCCGTTCCTGCGGGTATTTTGTACCGTTGGAGGTAGCCCACTGTCAACCCATACTCCTGTGGGGTGGAAGGGTGTGCACTTGCGTGCGCGGCCTAAGGTGAGGGCTAAGGTAGCCCCAGCCTTCAGTGACGGGTATAATCAGGTAGCATACGTAATTCATCGTCAGCATACCGGTAAGAGGTGCACGATGCGCGTTGCGCTACTGCTCTCAGCTCTGGCTTTCACGGTTGTGGCACTTCCCTCTCCTCCTTCATGGGCCTACCGGGATTATTTCACGCCGGAGCAGAAAGCGCTGCTGGATAAGATTCAGACTGTGCGCATTGACGCGATCGCACTCACAGACAAGGGAGCCGTTGACGCTGCGCCGATTGCCGAGCTTGTAGCCCGCCGGATCGGTGAATTGGAATACACCATCGTACGCGAAGCCGGTAAACCCCATGACGCTGTGTTCAAAGTAAAATGCGAACAGCGAAAAACATGGGAAGGCACGACGACTACGGGAGGGGATGCGGATTTGCCCGATGCCCCGTCTCGACTGTGGAAAGGCCCTGCCTGCCAGATGACCTATCTCCTCGGTGACATAAAGGTCAAATGGCAGAAAGAGGTCCGAACCGAGTTTGAAGATGC
>JBAREU010000182.1:0-3931 GCA_049796515.1 Solirubrobacterales bacterium | reverse complement strand
GCTCTGGCCGGCCGGGATCGTTGGCAGCATCACCCACTGCGACGGCTACCGGGGCTGCGCGCTGGCCAGCGATGCCGATCTGCGCACGATCGGGATCGACGCCGAGCCCGACGAGCCGCTACCGGATGGCCTGTTGGGCGACATTGCCCTGCCGGAGGAGCGCGAGATGCTGCGCGCCCTCGCCCGCGAAGACCCGCGGATCTCCTGGGACCGCCTGCTCTTCAGCGCCAAGGAGAGCGTCTACAAGGCCTGGTACCCGCTGGCCCAGAGGTGGCTCGGTTTCGAAGACGCGACGGTGACGATCGACCGCGCCGCCCAGACCTACTCGGCGCGGCTGCTGGTGCCGGGGCCGGTCCTCGAGGGCCGCGAGCTGACCGGGTTCGCCGGTCGCTGGATCGCCGACGGGGGGCTGGTGCTGACCGCGATAGCGCTTGCGATCGGGCCACTGTCGGGATGAGCGGGGAGCCGACCGGTGGCGCGAGTGCGCTCCGTGAGGCGGTCGAGTCGACCGCCGCGCGGAGCCCCGAGCGGATCGCGATCGCCGATGCCACCGAGACACGCACCTACGGCGAGCTGGCGGAGCTGCTCATGCGGGCGAGCGAGCGACCAGCCAGCGGGCGCAGCGCCGAGCGCGTCGGCCTGGCGGTCCGTGACGCCGAGCTGATCCTGTCCGAGGCCTGTCGGGGCAGGAGCCTGCTGACGCTGGATGCCGCCACGACCGAGTGGGAGCTGCAGCGCGCCGCAGCGATCTTCGTCGGCGCCGGCCAGGACGACGGGGCCGGGGGGGAGCCGGTGCTCGGCCTCTGTACGTCGGGAAGCAGCGGCCTGCCCAAGGTCGTCGAGCTCGATTGGCAGAGCCTGCTGGCCAATGCCGGCTCGTTCGCGCGGGCCGCCGCCTACGGCCCCACCGACGTGCTCTGGTGCACGACGCCGCTGGCGCACCTGTTTTGCCTCGGTGCCGGGGTCCTGGGTGGCCTCCTGAGCGGCTCCACCGTGCTGCTTAGCAAGGGCATGCTGACGCCGGCCGAGTTCGAGCGGCTTGCGCTCGACGCGCAGCCGACCGTGTTGCTCTCGGTGCCCTTTCTCTTCCGCCGCTACCTGGGGATGCTGCGCGAGGCACCCGAGCTCGTTGCCTCACTGCCGCTTCGCGCCGCGATCGCGGCGGGTGAGCCGGTGGCGCCGGAGCTGATCGACGCCTGGCGCGAGGTCACCGGCGCCGGCCTGCTCGCCCACTACGGCCTGACCGAGGGAGGACAGATCACCCTGGCGGGCGGTGGCGCCGACGAGGGGGTCGGGCGGTTGCTGGATGACGTCGAGGCGACGATCGACGAGGCCGGCCAGGTGCTGGTGCGGCGACGCCCGCCCGCCCTCCCCTACAACGTGATCGGTCAGCTGGCCGATCCCGACGGTTGGTACGCGACGGGTGATCTCGGCCGGCTCGATGAGCGCGGCAACCTCCACATCGAGGGACGCGCCGACAACCGCATCAACGTCGCCGGCAAGAAGGTCGACCCGACCGAGGTCGAGGAGGCGCTGGGTGCTTGCGAGGGCGTCGCCGACTGCGCCGTCGCGGGGGTGGAGGTTGCCGACGGGAGCCGGGTGGTGGCGTTCCTCTGCGTCGAAGGGGAGAGCGCGCCAAACGATGGCGAGCTCCGCGCCACGCTCGCCGAGCGCCTCTCGCCCCACAAGCTGCCGCAGGCCTTCGTCAGGGTCGACGAGATCCCCCGCACGCTGACCGGCAAGGTTCGCCGTGGCCAGCTGATCGCCGGCCTCTCGGACGGCGCCGGGGACGAGCCGGGAGCGGCGACGATGCTCGAGCTGGTCCGCGCCGAGGCGGCCGCGGTCGCGCTTGGCCACCGAGCGGCCAAGTCGATCGACCCCGACCGGAGCTTCAAGAACAGTGGATTCGATTCCCGCCTGGCGGTCGAGCTTCGCGATCGCCTCGGCCGGGCGACCGGCCTGCGCTTGCCGGAGTCGCTCGTCTTCGACCATCCGACGCCGAGAGCGCTCGCGGACCACCTCGCGTCGCGGATAGGAGGAGGCGACACGGGTCGCTCACCCGTTGAGGTGGAATTGGACCGGGTCGCGCGGTTTCTTGCATCGCTCGATGAGGGTGAGAGAATCAGTGCGATCGCGCGCCTGCGTTCACTTCTGGAGGAGATGTCATCACCCAGTGACATCCGCGATCCTCACCTCGAACGTGACCTCGACCTGGACTCCGCCTCGGACGAGGAGGTAATGGAGTTGATCGATGCGGAGTTCGGCTCTGTGTGACCGAAGGTCGCGGTGCAGGCTCAGACGAGCCAGTCGAGGTGGTACAGACCGGCACTCCGTCGTACGGCGAAGCTCTCGGAGATGAGTAATGCCGGCCGGCCGTTGGTAATCACACGGTAGAGCCGTGTGAGTGCCACCGACTCCGATTGGCGCCCCACCTCACTCCACGCCGGCAGGGTGTCTAGCCCGAACCAGAGCATGTCGCGCCAGCTCTCGAGCTGGACCTGCTGAAGAGACTCGCCGATACCGTCTGCCGCATCGCCCAGCACGTCCATGAACCCCCTGGGCAGGCGGCTGGGAATGATGTGCGACTCGGCCCACATCACCGGCTTCCCGGCCTCGGCGCCGATTGCCACTCGCCGGCGCAGGGCTTCCATCCCGCTCGGAACCTCGAGGCATCGCGCCTGACGCTCCAGCGCCGGTGCCTTGTCCTGTGAGAGGACCGCGACGGCGACTCGGGACAGCGCCTGTACTTCGAGCGTGCGCGTCACCGTGCCATCGGTGAAGAGGAGGCAGCGCAGCGCCGGGTCAAGCTCGGCGAGGTCGATCTCGCGCAGGTGGTCGGGCCGGTCGTCCTGCAACACGAAGTGACGCTGTGTCAGAGCACACTCCTGCGCCTCGGTCGCCCCCCGGCCATTTCCCATTCTGGGGCAAGCGTACGGTCGGTCGACGCAGACGACAAATCTTGTCAGTGGACCAACTGCTCTGGTATCAGAGGTGTTCGTTTTCCCCTGGAATGTTTGCAGGGAAAGTGTGAGTAGTCAGGAGAGTCGCGGGAGAGAGTGGCTGACAGGGAGAAACTCAGTAAGTACCTGAAAAAGGTTACCGGTGAACTCCGGGGCGTGCGCCGCCATGCGCTCGAGCTGGAACGTCGCGCTAACGAGCCGATCGCGATCGTCGGCATGGCCTGTCGCTACCCGGGCGCGAAGTCACCGGATGGCCTCTGGGAGCTGCTTGCCTGCGGGGCTGACGCGATCACGGACTTTCCTGCCGATAGGGGCTGGAGCGTCGAGCGGCTCTATGACCCCGATCCTGACGTTCCCGGGACCACCTATGTGTGCAGGGGTGGCTTCCTCGCGGATCCCGGGGGGTTCGACGAGTCCTTCTTCGAGCTTTCGCCTCGCGAGGCGCTGGCCACCGATCCCCAGCAGCGGCAACTGCTCGAAGTCGCCTGGGAGGCGCTGGAGGAAGCCGGGATCGACCCCTCATCGCTGGGCGGCAGCTCGACCGGAGTCTTCGCCGGCGTGATGTCGCATGACTACGGCGTCGGCGCGGCCGGCTCCGCGGATCTCGAGAACTACGTGGTCGGCACGGCTGCCAGCGCCGTCTCTGGCCGAGTCGCCTACGCGCTTGGCCTGGAGGGCCCGACCGTGACCGTCGACACGGCGTGTTCGTCCTCGCTCGTCTCGGTCCACCTCGCGGCGCAGGCACTGCGTGCCGGTGAGTGTGAGCTGGCCTTGGCGGGCGGGGTGACCGTGCTGGCGACGCCCACTGTGTTCGTGGAATTCTCCCGCCAGCGAGGGTTGGCGCCGGACGGGTGTTGCAAGTCCTTCGCCGAGGCCGCCGACGGCACCGGCTTCGCGGAGGGCGCCGGCGTGCTGGCGCTCGAGCGCCTCGCCGACGCCGAGCGCAACGGCCACCCGATCCTCGCCACGAT
>JBAREU010000181.1:0-5833 GCA_049796515.1 Solirubrobacterales bacterium | reverse complement strand
GGTCGGGACCCCCGCGCCATCAGCACGGGCGCCCGTGTGGGCAATTCAGGCCCCCAAACATTTCTTGACAAGCACAACAGAGTTCCGATATATTTGTCACTGAGTGGGTCCCAGGGAGAATTGGGCGGCCCGGTCACTGGGAGATCACGGGAGGTAATGCTGGTGAGGATGGGATGGTTCGAACGTCTCGGGCAGGAGCGCCACTTCGATCACGGGGTGGGATTGCTTGCGTTGTGCGTTGCCTTCGCCCTTTTGGGCGGTCTTGGATCGGGTGTTGGTGGCGCTACCGCCGAGGCAGCGCCACCGATCTTGTGGGGTAAGGAACCACTTGTGTGCCCTAGTGGGTCTGGCGCGGGGCAGTGCAATATCCCACGCGGCGTTGCCGCCAATCCGGTGAACGGCCGCGTCTTCGTCGCCGATTCCGGGTGGGGCCGCATCCTCGAGCTCAACGCTCGAGGAGAATTCATCAAGACCTGGGGCTGGGATGTGGTGCAAGGCGGAAGCGAAGGTTTTGAGATCTGCCTCGCCGAGAGCGGCGACACCTGCAAGGCGGGAAGCACCGGTGGCGGTGCCGGTCAGTTCGGACCGTTTGGCTCTCCCCAAGGCGTCGCCGTCGACTCCATCGGCAGCATCTACGTAGTCGACCAGGGCCTTCCCCCCAACCAGCGCGTGCAGAAGTTCTCGCCCGCCGGCCAGTTCCTGCGGATGTGGGGCAAAGGAGTCAATACCGGTACCTCCGGCAATCCGAACGTCTGCACCAACGCCGGCCCTCCCTCTGACGTTTGCGGCGCGGGGGGCTCAGGCAGCGGCAATGGCGAGTTCAGCTGGAGCGAAGAATTTGTCGCCAGCTTCATCGCGGTCGACCGCAACGGCACCCCGACCGACGCCGACGACACCGTCTACGTCGGCGATGTCGGACGCATCCAGGAATTCGACACCGACGGTAACTACATCGGCCAGATCGCCCTTCCGGGCGAGACCGTGCGGGGACTCGCCACCGACAGCTTGGGCAACCTCTACGTCATATTCAGCAATAAATCAAATGTCCGTAAACTGGACCCGAGCGGAGCGCTGGAGGAGCCGGAAACGTTCCCGGTTCCAAACCCGAGCGCGGTTGCCGTGGATGTGGCTGGCCACGTCTACGTCTTCGATACTTCTGGCGAGATCATCAGGTTCGACCAAGATGGCGAGGAGATCGAATCCTTCGGCCAAGGTGAATTCAACACCTTCAGCGCCTCCACCGGCCTGGCGACCAACCTTTGCCCCGGCAGCGAAGCGCCGGGCAACCTCTATGTGACGAACGCCTCCACGCCGAACGCCTTCGTCCGCGCCTACGGCACCGACCCGGTCGGTTGCTTTAAGGCCAGGACCCTGCCGGCCAATCCGGTCGCGGAAACGAGCGCCACGCTGAACGGCTCGGTCAACCCCAAAGGAGAAGCGGTCACCGAATGCTTCTTCAGGTGGGGCGAGACCACGGCCTACGGACAACCCGAGCTGCCCTGCGAACCCAGTGCCGGAGAAATCGGTACGGGCTCCGTGCCGGTCCCCGTCCACGTCAACCTCACCGGCCTCGAGCGGGGGACCGTCTACCACTTCCGCCTGATCGCCGAGGTCGGCGGCGAAGCCGAGCCGGGCTCAGATCTGGTGTTCAAAACCCTGGGCCCGCCGGTGATCTCCGACGAGCACGTAGTTGGAGCCACCGACACCGAAGCAAGCCTGCGCGGCCTCGTCAACCCCGAAGGCTTCGCCACCTCCTGCCACGTCGAGCATGGGACCACTGCCCTCTACGGTCAGAGCACGCCTGCTGAGGCGATCGGCAGCGACCGCAGCGACCACCTTTTCGCCGTCACGCTGAAGGGACTCACCCCGGGCACGACCTACTACTGGCGGATCGTCTGCACCAACTCAAGCGACACCACCGAGGGCGAAGATCAGACCGTCTCTACCTTCAATCCGCCGGGGGTCTCACCCTGCCCAAACGAAGCCTTCCGCGGCGGCATCTCGACCTTCCTGCCCGACTGCCGAGCGTATGAGATGGTTAGCCCGATCGACAAAAACGGCGGCAATATCCTCGTCTTGAACGAGGGAACCGTTCAGGCTTCCCCCGACGGAGACAAGCTCACCTACAACGCGCTCCCGACCTTCGGCGATGTGCAGAACAGTTTCATCGTCAACCAGTACCTGGCGAGCCGCCGCGAACGTGGCCAGCCCGAAGAAGGGTGGTCGAACAAGGGAATTCACCCCCCTATCGTGGGCAGTGCAGTCGAGGCAGGTGAATTCTACCCACTGAGCGCCCAGACGCGCAGCTTTTTCGGCTTCACGCCGGACTTATGCAGCGCCTGGCTATTTGACTTCATTACGCCGCCCTTTACGTCTGCAGGGCAGGACGGCTACACGAATTTCTACCGGCGCGACAACTGCGGACCGGGGGAGGGAGCGCTGGAAGCGCTGACTAGTGAGCCCGTGCCGGTAGGCACTCCCGAGAAAGTTGTGGTGGACGGCGAATCGATGCAAGGCTTCTCCGACGACGGCCGCCACGGGGTCTTTCTCGCCAGAGCACCATTGCTGCAGGACTGCAGGACGACGACTGTGGCGAAAGCGATCTCCTACCAGTGGCTTCGCAATGGGGTGCCGATCGAAGGGGCCACCTCCCCTGTCTATGACACCACCACCGCGGACGCGGGCAAAGCGCTGCAGTGCCAGGTCTTCGCGATCAACGACAACGCCGGCTCGACCCAAGTCGCCAACCCGGCCTCGGTCATCCCGCCCGCCGAACCGGGGGTGGAAATTGCGCCGCCAACGGCGCCGACCAACATCGCCGCACCAACCCCCGCCAACCCGATAGCCGGCGCCGTCCTCACCTGCAACGTCGGTACCTGGATTGGCGCTTCGTCCTTCAGCTTCCAGTGGTATCGCAACGGCGTAGCGATCCCCGGCGCCTCTTCAAGTACCTATGCAGTACAGGCCGCCGACATCCCCGGCGCGATCCAGTGCGCGGTGACGGGGACCAACGCCGATGGCGCGGTGACCAAAGTGAGCGCCAACCGCGCCACGAGCCCGGCACCGAGCCCTGGGGCACCGGCAGCCAACGCGAGCGCCGGGGGGGAAAGGTGGCGAGTCTATGATCGCTTTGGCGGTGAGCTCCACCTGGTCAGCGTGCTGCCGGGGGGCAGGGTCAACGATTCCAATGCAGGGGTGGGGAGCAGCTGGACGAGGAGCCTCGACAACGCCGTCTCCGCAGATGGCTCGCGGATCTACTGGATGTCTGGCAGCAGCGCCAAAGAAGGCGTAGGCAAAATCTTCCTGCGCGAGCATCCCGAGCAGGGCATCGTTGCGGGCGAATGCTCAGAAGTGGGGAAGGCCTGCACGGAGCCGGTTAGTACCGGCATAGAAGGAGCAGCCTTCTATTGGACCGCCGCCGTGGATGGCTTGAAGGCCCTCTACTCGGAGGGCGACGCGCTCCGCATATTCGACCTGAACGTGGGGGGAGAACCGCAACGGCGCCTGATCGCGAAAGAACTGGAGGGCTTCATCGGGGCAAGCGATGACCTCTCGCGCATCTATTTCGTCTCACGGGAAAAGTTGACCGGCAAAGCGATCGAAGGGGCACCCAACCTCTACCTCGACGAGGGCGGGGTACCAACCTACGTGGCGACGCTCGGCGAGGGTGACGTGGGGCAAGTGGAACCGGGAGCGAGCATAGGCTCCGTTGCCTACGACTACGGCTCACAACAGCGCTTCCTGCGCCCGAGCAGGGTGAGCGCGGACGGCAGCCGCGCTGTCTTCCTCTCCCGTACCCCCCTGACCGGTTACGACAACACCGATGCGGCCAACGGCAAAGCCGACGTCGAGGTTTTTGCCTACGAGCCAGGTGGCGAGCTCCTCTGCGTCTCCTGCAACCCGAGCGGGGCGCGGCCGAGCGGGCGGGAACTGCGCCGGCCGTTTTGGGCGAAGGGTCAACAAGGCCACGGCGTCTTCGTCGCCGCCTGGATCCCCGCCCCCGAGCAGCCGCTGCACGCCTCCAGCATCGTCTCCGAGGACGGCGAGCGCATCTTCTTCAACTCAAACGACGCCCTCTTGCCGCGCGATACCAACGGCACGATGGACGTCTACCAGTGGGAGGCACCGGGCAAAGGAAGCTGCGACACCGAAGACCCCCGCTACTTCGCCCAAAACGGCGGCTGCCTCGACCTGATCTCAACCGGCGAAAGCCCCTTCGAAGCGGAATTCTGGGACGCGAGCGCCGACGGCGATGATGTCTTCTTCACCACCGAATCGAGCCTCGTGCCCTCAGATCCAGGCCTGGTCGACCTCTACGACGCCCGTGTGGGCGGCGGCTTCCCCCAGCCGATAGCGAAAGAGCCCTGCGAAGGCGAAGCCTGCCAGTCGCCTCCCGCCCCGCCCACGCTCCCCACGCCCGCTTCGCGCACCTACGAAGGGCCGGGCAACTTCCCCCAGGCCGCCAAACGCTGCCCCAAAGGCAAGCGCAAGGTGCGCAGGGGAGGCAAAGTCCGCTGCGTCAAACGCAAAGGCCAAAAAGGGCAAGCGAGGCGCGGAGCCGCCAACAAGCCGAGGGCAGCACGATGAGCCGCCTCGCTCCGATCCTCGCGATCGCCTTCGCTTCTGCCGTGCTCTTGCCCGCGGCCGCCCAGGCCTCCTCCCCCGCCAAAGGCAACTTCGGCCTCTACGGCTTCGACATCACCTTCACCGACAAAGACGGCCTGCCCCAGACCCAGGCGGGCTCTCATCCCTTCGCCCTGACCCTCACCGTGGGGGCCAACATGGACAACAAAAACATCCCCGAAGGCCGCGTGCGCGACCTGGTGATCGAGCAGATCCCGGGACTATTGGGCGACACCACCGCCTACCCGCGCTGCTCGAGCCTCGAGTTCCTCCAGGGCGAATCGGAGCCCGCCTGTCCGCTCGAGTCGACGGTCGGCATCACCGCCAACTCGATCACCACCGCGGGCAACTGGCTCACCTCCCCCCTCTACAACCTCGCCCCGCCCCCGGGAGTACTCCTGCGGCTCGGCTTCGCGGTCGAAGTGCAGCGGGTGATCGTCGACGTCGCCCTCAGCCCCGAATACCCCCACAGCGGCATCTCGCCCACCCGCAACATCCCCCAGGTGCTCGACTTCTTCGCCAACAAGACCCAGCTCTGGGGCGATCCCTCAGCCGACGCCCACGACGAGCTGCGCGGCCCCTGCGGCGCCAACCTGAACGCCGGCAAACTGGAACCCGAAGACCTCAACTTCCCGCTCAAAGGCTTCGGCAAAGCCTGCCCGGTAGAACCCCGCCAAAAGCCCCTGCTAACCCTGCCCACCTACTGCGGCGAACCCCTCGTGAGCTTCTATGAAGCCATCTCCTGGGAAGGGGACTTCGACGCAGGCCAAACCGAAACCCACGACGCCAAAGGCAACCCTCAACCCTTCGAGGGCTGCGGCAAACTCGGCTTCAAACCATCGATCGAAGCAAGACCGACCACCAGGGCAGCGAAGAGCCCCACCGGCCTCGATCTCTCGATCGAGGTAGAAGACGAAGGCCTCACCTCGGTCACCGGCCTCTCCCAGTCACGCATTCGCGACGCAATCTTCTACCTGCCCGAGGGAATGACCGCCAACCCCTCGGTGGCAGAAGGCCTAGAGGTCTGCACCGAAGAGGACCTAGAAGAGGAAACCCTGCAGGCAGAACCAGGAGAAGGCTGCCCGGAAGCTTCAAAGCTAGGCACGCTAGAAGTAGAGAGCCCCTTAGTAGAGGAACCGCTAAACGGCTCACTCTTCATCGCCGAGCCCTACAAAAACGAGTTCGGCACCCTCATAGCCTTCTACATCGT
>JBAREU010000180.1:0-3109 GCA_049796515.1 Solirubrobacterales bacterium | reverse complement strand
CGATTGCCCACGCCCACGCCTCGGGAGCGAAGCTCGAGTGGGAGTCCTTCTTCAAAGGCACTGGGGCAAAGCGGGTGCCGCTGCCGACCTATCCCTTCCAGCGCCAGCGTTACTGGCTTGATTCGGCGCAGAGCGGAGCGGGGGACCCGACCGCCGTCGGACAGGCAGCCGCGGATCATCCCCTCCTGGGAGCGGCCGTTGAGCTGGCAGGGCCCGATGACGGGGGGCTGCTACTCACCGGCCGTCTCGCGCTGGCCACCCATCCTTGGCTGGCGGACCACGTTGTCCACGGTGCTGTCCTCCTGCCCGGCACGGCTTTCCTCGAGCTGGCGCTGCGCGCGGCTGAGCAGGTCGGCGCTGAGGGTGTCGAGGAGCTCGTGCTGCAGGCCCCGCTGGTGCTGCCGGAGCAGGGGACGGTTGCCCTCCAGGTCACCGTCTCCGGCCCCGATGAGAACGGCAGGCGCGAGATCGCGGTCCACTCTCGCCCGGAGGGAGCACGGGACGAGACGCTCGCGGGGAACAGCGAGTGGACCTGCCACGCCGAAGGGGCGCTCTCCGCGGAGCTGGCCCCGCCGCCGGTGCTCCTTGATGCTTGGCCACCCGTGGGTGCCGAGCCCCTCGAGGTCGGCTACCTCTACGACCTACTCGCCGAGCACGGGCTCGAGTACGGCCCCGCCTTCCGTGGCCTGACCGCGGCTTGGCGGGACGGCGATGAGCTCTACGCCGAGGTGTCGTTGGCGGAGGAGATCGTCGGCGAGGCATCGCGCTTCGGAATCCACCCCGCGCTTCTGGACGCCGCACTGCACGGCATGGGCATCGCCAAGGAGAGCTCGGCGGACGTCGAGCTGCCCTTCTCGTGGAGTCAGGTTCACCTGCATACAGGGGGCGCACGGGAGCTGCGTGTGCGTCTGAGCCTCGATGGAGACGCCGTCGCCATGCAGATCGCCGACGGCGCAGGTGCTCCGGTGGCCGCGGTTGGGGCCTTGGCCATGCGGCCGCTCGACCTCGCCCAGCTTCAGGCTCCGGCGAGGAAGCGGCAAGGGCTGCTCGGAATCGAGTGGATGGAGGTGGCGCTGACCACGCCGGAGGCGGTAGCCGGGCGCGAGGACGGGGAGCACTTCCAGATCGAGCGGTGGCGCTGTGAGATCGAGGGCGACCTCCCGGCGGCTGAGGCCGCGAGGAACGCGGTCGGGGAAGCTCTGAAGGAGATCCAGGATTGGCTCGCCGACGAGTCGAAGGTCGACTCGCGTCTGACGCTGATCACCGAAGGGGCGATGGTCGTGAGGGAGGAGTCCCCCGACCCGGCCGTGGCGGCGGTCTGGGGCCTGGTGCGCTCGGCCCAGTCGGAGCATCCCGGCCGCTTCGCCCTGATCGACACCGACGGGACCGAGGTATCGGAAGAGGTCTTGGCCGCGGCGCTCGCCATCGGCATGGAGGAGCCCCAGCTCGCCCTGCGCGATGGGAACGCCTTCGCTCCAAGGGCGATGCCTGCCAAAGACAGCGAGGACTCGCTGATCCCGCCGCCGGGCCCGTGGCGCCTCGATGCCCGCGAGCGCGGCACCTTGGAGAGCCTCGCCCTGGTCCCCAGCACCCAGGAGCCGTTGGGTCCGATGGGCGTGCGGGTGCGGATGCGGGCGGCGGGGTTGAACTTCCGCGACGTCCTCGCCGCCCTCGGCCTCTACCCGGGCGATGTCTCGATCGGCGGCGAGGGCGCCGGGATCGTCGAGGAGGCCGGCCCCGAGGTCACCGACCTCGCTCCGGGGGACCGGGTGATGGGCTTGATTCCCGGTGCCTTTGGCCCGCTCGCCGTCAGCGAGCGCGATTTGCTCGTCCGGATCCCCGATGGCTGGTCGTTCGAGCAAGCCGCGGCGATGCCGATCGCCTTCGCCACGGCCCACTACGGACTGCTCGACCTCGCCAGGCTCGAAAAGGACGAGAGGATCCTGATCCACGCTGGGGCGGGAGGCGTGGGCATGGCGGCGATCCAGATCGCAAGCCATCTCGGCGCCGAGGTCTTCGCCACCGCTAGCCCCTCAAAGTGGGAGGTGCTCGAAGCGATGGGTCTCGATGAGGACCACATCGCCTCCTCGCGGGACCTCGACTTCAGCGACAGGTTCCTCGAGATCACCGAAGGCGAGGGAGTCGACGTCGTCCTCAACGCCCTCGCCGGTGAGTTCATCGACGCCTCCCTCGCCCTCCTGCCCAGGGGCGGCCGCTTCCTGGAGATGGGCAAGGCGGACATCCGCAACCCGGAGCGGCTGGCGGAGGAGCACGCCGGCGTCTCCTACCTGCCCTTCGATCTCGGCGAGGCGGGACCCCGGCACACCGGCGAGATCCTCGCCGAGGTCACCTCCCTGGTCGAGGTGGGTGGCCTGCGCCACCTGCCCACCGTCGCCTGCGACCTGCGCGAGGCCCCACGTGCCTTCCGCGACCTGAGGGAGGGTCGGAACGTCGGCAAGATCGTGCTCACGGTGCCGGGGGGAATCGATCCCGAGCGCACCGTGCTCGTCACCGGCGCGACCGGCGGTGTCGGCGCTCTCATCGCTCGCCGCCTCGTCGAGAGTCACTCAGCCCGCCATCTGTTCCTGGTCAGTCTCGGCGGCCGGGAAGCCGCGGGGGCGCAGGAGCTTCAGACGGAGCTCGAAGAGCTGGGTGCGCAGGTGACGATCGCCGCCTGCGACGTCTCCGATCGCGGGGCGCTCGAGGGGCTTGTCGACTCGATTCCCGCAGCGCACCCCCTGGGAGCCGTCGTCCACTGCGCCGGTGCGCTCGCCGATGCGTTGGTCGAGTCGCTCGATTCGAGGCAGATCGATCGGGTCTTCGCGCCAAAGGTCGACGCCGCCTGGAACCTGCACGAGCTGACGAGGGAGGCGGAGCTCTCCGCCTTCGTCCTCTTTTCCTCGGTAGCTGGATGCCTTGGTGGGCCCGGCCAGGCCAACTACGCCGCCGCCAACGTCTTCCTCGACGCCCTTGCCCAGAAGCGTCGAGCCGAAGGCCTGCCCGCCACGGCGATCGCCTGGGGCTTGTGGGAGCGCGCGGGCATGGCCTCCGAGCTTGCCGAGGCCGACCTGGCGCGCCTGCGGCGCGGGGGTTTCGGGCCGCTCGGCGA
>JBAREU010000179.1:0-4667 GCA_049796515.1 Solirubrobacterales bacterium | reverse complement strand
AGCTTGACGCAGGATGTCGATGAACGGCACCTGGCTCACCGCGGCGGCAACCTGCCGATCGTCGGCCGCGGCGGCGAGCGCGTTGCCGCCGCCCATCGAGGAGCCGAAAGTGGCGACCCGCGCGGGGTCGATGCCGGGCAGGGAACGGGCGAAGGCGATCGCCGCGCGCCAGTCGTCGAGCTGGCGGCGCGGATGAAACAGGTCGGACTCGCCGCCGCTGTCGCCGAAACCACGGTGGTCGAAGAGAAGGGCGGCGAAACCGGCGGCGGCGAAGCGCTCGGCGAAGGGGCCGAGACGGTCGCGACGCGTTCCGGACAGGCCGTGGGCCATGACGACGATTGGCGTGGCTGCCTCGCCGTCTCCCGCCGGATAGAGCCAGGCCGCGCACTCGTCGGCGCCGGCACGAAAGGTGAGGTCTCGCCGCTTCATGCCCAGATACAACGGGCGCTCGCGGACGGATGTGAGATTCGTCGGGGGTCAGCGGCGGGTCGGCTGCAGGCCGATCAGCTCGTAGTAGCCGATCGCGAAGACGCGGCGGCCGTCGGAGACGACCGGGGTGTAGCCGGCCTGTCGCAGGGAGAAGGTCTTGAGGTGGCTGCGGGCGTCGATCCCGATCGTTTCGCGGGTCTTGAAGCTCGAGGTGTAGACGGTGTGACCGATCACGACCGCGGTCCCGGGCACCGGCCCGCCGACGTCGAAGCGCCAGCGCTGCTTGCCGCTCGCGGCATCGAGCGCGTAGAAGTGCTCGTCGTAGGAGCCGATGTAGACGCTCGGCGGCGTCCTGGGCACGTGGGCAGCTGCGGGTGAGCCATAGATGAAGTTGTCGGTCTTGAAGAACCACTCGACCTCACCGGTCTCCTGGTCGAAGGCGTAGACGGTGCCGTCGTCCCGCGCCGCGTAGACCCTGCCGAAGGCCACCGCCGGCGAGGAGTAGAAGCCGCCGTCGCCGAACGGCCTGACCTTGCTCGTGTTGGTCCGCCAGAGGAGCTTGCCGCTGTCCGCATCGAGGCAGAACATCGCCGCCTGGTAGTCGGCGAGGTAGACCCGACCGGCGTGGTAGCTCGGGCTGGCTTTGATCGCGCCGGGCGAGTTGAACTGCCAACGGATCTCGCCGTCGGCGGCGCGGACGGAGACGAGGTTCGTCTCGTCGTCACCCAGGTAGAGGTTGCCGTCGACCGCCAGCGGCGAGGATTCGAGGTGGGCGTGCAGGTTGCGCTTCCACGCGGTCTTGCCGCTCTCGGCGTCGACCGCCACCAGATTGCCGTCGAGGAAGGCGAGGAAGACGCGACCCCGGTGGTAGACCGGCGCGGTGACGAAGGTCGGTGGGCCGGACAGGCGACGATCGGTAACCCGTTCCCAGAGGGTCTCGCGATCGCGCAGGCGGACGGCCCGCACGTTGCCGTACTTGTTGGCGATATAGGCGACACCATCGGCGACTGCGGGCGGGAACTCAATCAGCGCGTGCGTGTTGATCGCCCACGCTTCGCGCAGCGGCGGGTCCAGATCGCGCCTCCGGTCGGGCAGGTAGTGCGTGCGCTCGGGGACGCGACCAAAGAGCGGCCAGTCGACCAGCGGTGCGGGATCGCTCCCGTCCGAGTCGCCCGCCGAACCACCGCCGCAGCCGGCCAGGCCGATCGCGCCGAGCAGGGAGACGACGATCGCGATGGCGAGTCGGTGTGCTGGGCCGGATCCCATCGACGCTGCCGGTATCGGCAGAGCCGGGTCTGATCTGTAGCCGCTCCGGGCGGGGAAGCGGCGGACGGGAATCGAACCCGCGTCATCAGCTTGGAAGGCTGAGGCTCTACCGTTGAGCTACCGCCGCGCGCGACCGTCTCCAGCAAGAGACCCGCAACGCACGACAGTTTGCCCGAATCCGTCAGAATGAGGAGCAGCCACGGGGAGTGGCGCAGTCTGGTAGCGCACTCGGCTGGGGGCCGAGCGGTCGCAGGTTCAAATCCTGTCTCCCCGATTGCAATGCGCAGGCGTTGCGGTTCGCTTTGTTCAGACGCTCACCGGGTTCTCTTGGACTGCCTTGACGGTGCTCCGCAGTTCACCTTATAGTAGACAATTATCTACTAGTCGAGATTCGCTAATTTCAGCGGCGGATCCGCGAACTTGAGGAGATCCATTGGCACGTCTGGAGCGGTTCCACTTCCACGTTGCCGAGCAGCCAGAGGTGGAATTTGAGAGCCCCCCGTCCTTCGGCGGTGCCCGCGCCCAAAGCCTTGGGGGCTTCGATGGGGAGGAGGCCGGCGCCGGTGTAGGCTTTGAGGCGGCCGCGGAGGCGGAGTTCGAACCGGTCGAGCCCCCCTTCGTCACCGATGAGGCTGCGGCCCGTCATTTCCTCAGCGAGGTCCTGACCGAAGAAGACACGCCGACGATGCTCGAGATCACGGCCCCCGAGCGTCCTGAGGTCGTGCCCGATCTGCGGCTTGCCAGAGTGCAGGAGCGGCCGGAGACGGGGTCTCGCCTCGTTCGCTTCAATCAGACCAAGGAAAGCATCCCGGTGTTTGGCGGCCATGCCGTGTGTGAGCTGACCGCCGATCGAGGGCTCGTCTCCGCCAGCGGCGAAGTCGGCAGCGTCGGTGACGTCTCAACCATTGCCACCGTGTCCCAGGCCGATGCACTGACGGCTCTCGCCAAGGACCTGGGCGTCGAGCTCAACGCGATCGACGGAGGACAACCGCCGGAGCAGCAGCTTTTCCCCAGCGAGGAGAGCAAGTGGCACCTCGTCTGGCTCTTCCGCAACGTCCCCGTTGCGCCGCAGGACTTCGAGGCCGATCCGCACGGACATGGGCTCGGCCGCTCGCCGCGCGACGTCGAGCCACGCTTCGACTACCTCGTTGATGCGCACGAGGGAACGGTCGTCTACTCCTACCCCGCTGCCCCGACCCTTATGCCCACCTTTGGCTCTGGCGAAAGCGAGGACGACCTCCCGGTCGAATTCTTCTGGCAGGCAGCCGACGACGGAGTCTTTGAGCTGCGGGACACGACGCGCAAGATCGTCACCTACGACCACGAGCTCCGCGACATCGATAACCACACCCTGAACGGGCCGATTCGGGGCAACAGCGTCAACGTCGGCGGCGCGATGAAAGCGGCGGTGTCGGCTCACAGCAACGCCAGCATCGTCGATGACTTCTACCGCGGGGTGCTGAAGCGAAATGGGATTGACAACAAAGGCATGGAGCTCGTCAACGTCATCAACTGCACCTACGAGAAAGGCCAGGAGACCGTGCCGGGCGTTTGGCACAACGCGGTTTGGTGGCAGGGCCGCATGTGGTACGGACAGGCCCCGGATGGCAACGGCGTGACGCGCAGCTACTCGCGGCATCTCGACGTCATCGCGCACGAGCTCACCCACGGGGTCACGAGCTCCACTGCCGGCCTGGTCTACCGCGATCAGTCGGGCGCGCTCAACGAGTCCTACAGCGACATCTTTGGGGTCATCGTCAAGAACTGGGATCGCACCAAGCCAGCGACTGGTGGCGATGTTTCCGAGTGGGATTGGCAGCTCGGCTCGGCCCTCGGGGCGGCCGGCAAACCGTTGCGCGACCTCAGCAACCCGGCGGCGACCGGCGACCCGGCGCACATGAGCGAATACCTGCAAACCACCAGGGACTCCGGCGGCGTCCACACCAACAGCAACATCCACAACAAGGCCGCCCACAACGTCCTCACCGCGACAGAAGCCGACGGCTCGCGCACGTTCACGCCTTACCACGGGGCGCTGCTCTTCTACCTCGGCCTCGAAGAACTCGGCAGGTTGAGCAACTTTCACGACTCGCTAACGGCGGTGGTCAACGCCGCCAACTCGCTGTGGAAGGGAGACCCGCAGGTGCGCGATGTCAGGGTCGCCGCGATCCGAGACTCGTTTTCGAAAGTGGGGATCACCTAGACGCGCCTGTCATTCCCCCTCGGCGAGCGCTCGCGATCGAGTCGGGGAAGTTTTGTCGAGCTCGGTCTGGTCGACGGTGCGTTGATCGCGATGGGTGGCTTCGTCCTCTGCTCGCCCACAGAGGTCGAGGTCAAGCGCATGCGAGTGCATCCCGACTTCCAGCGGCGTGGTCTTGGTCGGTTGCTGCTTGAGCAGCTCGAGAGCCGGGCGCGGTCGATTGGCGGTCCTTAGGCCTCTTGACTTGGCCCGGCCGGCGCCAATCTCGCGGGTGGCAGGGAGATTTCGGCGTACCCATTTGCCGGCCTGGCCCAGCGGTAGGGTCTGCGCGTGGAAGCGGCTGGCTGCTTCGAGCCACACGAGGTTGACCTGCACGGCCACCGTGCGATCTACCGCGTCGCCGGCAGCGGGCCGACGGTGGTCCTGATCCACGGCATGATCAACTCCTCGCGCCACTGGCAGGAGGTGGCAGAGAGGCTCGCCGGCTCCTACCGGGTGGTCGCGCCGGACCTGATTGGCCACGGCGACTCGGCCACGCCTCGGGGCGATTACTCGCTCGGCGCCCACGCGGCCTGTATTCGCGACCTGCTGACGACGATTGGCGTCGAGCGGGCGACGATCGTCGGCCACTCGCTCGGTGGCGGCGTGGCGATGCAGTTCTTCTACCAGTTCCCGCAGCGCACCGAGCGACTCGTTCTGGTCTCCAGTGGCGGTCTCGGGCGAGAGGTGAGCCCGCTGCTGCGCGCCGCCGCCCTGCCGGGCGTGTCGCCGC
>JBAREU010000178.1:0-1759 GCA_049796515.1 Solirubrobacterales bacterium | reverse complement strand
GCGCTGGTCCCGGCGATCGAGGGCCTGGCCGATGCTGGCGTGCCGGTCTCCGCCGACACCTTCTCGCCCGAGGTGGCGCGGCGGGCGCTGGCGGCGGGCGCGGTCGCGGTCAACGACATCTCCGGCGGCTCGGATGAGATGTTCGAGCTTGTCGCGGAGACGGGCTGCGGTTACGTCCTGATGCACATCGAGGGACCGCCGCGGGTCGACCGCCCGGCGCGCGCCTACGACGACGTCGTCGAGCACTTAAAGGCCTGGCTGGGGGGGAGAGTCGAGGTGGCCTCGCGACTTGGAGTGGCGGAGGAGCAGATCGCGATCGACCCCGGACTCGACTTCGACCTGACCACCGAGCAGGACCTGGAAATCCTGCGACGGCTCGGCGAGCTGCGCTCGCTCGGACTGCCGCTGTACGTCTCGCTCTCGCGCAAGGACTTCATCGGCGCCGTCCTGGCGGGGAGCTGGGAGGGGCGGTTGCCGGCGGGCGAGCGCGAGTGGGGGACTGTCGCCGCGGCGGCGCTCGCGGTGCGCGAGGGCGCCGACATCCTTCGCATCCACGACACGAGCACCTTGCAGGCGATGCGCGTTGCCGGTCGCATCGCGCGCCACCAGGGCTGTTCGGGCGCGTTAGTCACCCATAGGCCCGACAAAGGCGCCCGAGGCCCGGAGGTGATCTGATGACCAAGAGCCTCCTGGAGACCCCATGGGCCGTAGCAATCGATCCGGCGCGCCGCGACGGCCGTATCGTCGCCGAGAGCAGCGAGCCGGAGCGGACCGCCAGGCCGGTGGCGATGCCGCGCTCGCTCGACCGGGGCCTGGTCGAGGCGCTGGGCCGGGCGGGGATCGAGCGCCTCTACTCACACCAGCGTGAAGCGCTGAAGGCGGCGGCCTCCTCGGACCTGGTCATTACCAGCGGCACCGCCTCGGGCAAGAGCCTCGCCTTCAACCTGCCGGTGCTCGACGGCATCGCCGGCGACTCGAAGCGGCGCGCCCTCTACCTCTACCCGACCAAGGCGCTGGCCCAGGACCAGGCGCGCAAGCTCGCCGCGCTACGGCCGCCGGGGCTGCGCGAGGCGATCTACGACGGCGACACGCCGCGCGAGGAGCGACCGGCGATCCGCCGCCGCAGCAACCTCGTCCTCACCAACCCGGACATGCTCCACGTCGGCCTGTTGCCCAACCACAAGAGCTGGGGCGACTTCTTCGCCAACCTCGGTTGGGTCGTGGTCGACGAGGCACACACCTACCGCGGCGTTTTCGGCTCCCATGTCGCCAACGTGCTGCGGCGGCTGCGGCGGGTGGCGCGGGCCTACGGCGCCGAGCCACGCTTCCTGCTCGCCTCGGCGACGATCGCCAACCCGGTCGATCTGGCCGAGCGGCTGGTGGGCAAGCCGTTCGAGCTGATTGACGACGATGGCGCGCCGCGCAGCGGGCGCGAGATCGCGATGTGGAACCCGCCGCTGATCGACAAGGCGAGCGGCACGCGGCGCTCGGCGCTCTCCGAGGCGGCGGACCTGCTGGCCGAGCTGGTCTCCCAGGGAGTGCGGACGATCTGCTTCCTCAAAAGCCGCCGCGGGATCGAGCTGATCCAGCGCTTCGCCGGCGAGGCGCTGCAGCGGCGCGGCAAGCCCGAGCTGGCAGAGCGGATTGCCCCCTACCGGGGCGGGTACACGCCGCAGCAGCGACGCGAGATTGAGGCGCGGCTGGCGGCGGGCGACCTGCTCGCCGTGGTCGCCACCGACGCGCTCGAGCTGGGCATCGA
>JBAREU010000177.1:0-8566 GCA_049796515.1 Solirubrobacterales bacterium | reverse complement strand
TGGAAGAGCTGCTCTCCGCGCCGCCGTGGCAGGGCGTCGCCCCGCGCGACCGGGCGGTCCTGGCGGCTGCCTTGGGGCCTCCCGGGGAGGAGCAGAAGTTGGCCGCGGCGCACCCGCAGCAACCCTCCCTAGCGGTCGAGCTGGCAAGCCGCCGCGACCCGATCGAACTCGTCCTCGCTCGGGCCCTGGGGGCCGAATGGCTGGACCGATATCTGCTGGAGTGGCGAACGGTCGCGCTGGAGATCGACGGCGAGGATCTGAAAGCGGCGGGTGTGCCCCAGGGCGTAGCGATCGGTCACGGCCTCAAGGAGGCGCTGATCCGCAAGCTGGATGGCGAGATCTCGGGACGCGAGCAGGAGCTCAAGGTCGCCCTGGAAGCGGCCAAGTGGGCAGCGGGCTGATGGAGTGGTGTGAGGTCGGCGGCGTCGAGTGGCTGGAGACGAGCCTGCCCGGTGCCAGGGTCGTCTTCTCCACCCGTTCGGCCGGCTCGATCAAGGAGAGCCACTGGCGGCTCGCCGACGCGCTCGACGTCTCCGCGAAGAGGATCGTCAGCGGACGGCAGGTGCACAGCGCCAAGCTCGCCTTTCACGACGCGATAACGACGGAGGCGTCCACGGCCGACGGACACGTGATGCTGCGACCCGGGCCGATCGGGGTCGTCTACACCGCCGATTGCTTACCGGTCGCCGTCGCCGGGCCGGGCGGCGTGGCGATGCTGCATTGCGGCTGGCGCGGCCTGGCCGCCGGGATCGTCTTGCGGGGCGTTGACGCGGTCGGGGCTACGCACGCGGCGATCGGCCCCGGGATCGGACCGTGCTGTTACGAGGTGGGGGACGAGGTGCTGAACGCGTTCGCGGGGCTCAGAGACGGGATCTCCTCCGGCGCCATGCTCGACCTGCCCGAGGTTGCCCGCCAGCTCCTGCGTCGAGCCGGCGTCGAGCGCATCGCGTCCGAAGATATCTGCACCCGCTGCGAGCCCGAACTGTTCTTCTCACACCGCCGCGATGGCGGGCCTGGCCGACAGGGGGGCCTGGCCTGGCTCGAGGAGCAGGGAGGCTGACATGCCCGGCCTGATCCACGGCCTCGACCCGGCGAAGATCGCTGTGAATCTGGCACAGGTGCGCGAGCGCGCTGGCGAGGGAATCGAGATCCTCGTCGCGACCAAGTACGTGCCCCTGGAGGAGATGGGGGTCCTGGCCGAGGCGGGAGTCGAGCTGGTCGGGGAGAACCGCCTCCAGGAGCTGGAGGCAAAGCACGCCCGCTGGGGCGACGCCTTCGCCTGGGACTTCATCGGCAACCTGCAGAGCCGCAAGGTGAAGCGGGTTCTGCCGCTCTGCCGCCTGATTCACTCGGTCGCCACCGAGTCCGTGCTGGAGCAGCTCGGCCGTCATGGCGGCCCGGAGACGGAGGTCCTGGTCGAGGTCAACGTCGCCGGCGAGCAGGGAAAGGGCGGCATCGCAGCCGCCGATCTGGGCGCCTTTGTCGAGCGCTGCCCGGTGCGGGTGTCGGGCCTGATGACGATGCCGCCGTTCAGCACCGACCCCGAGGACTCGCGGCCATACTTCGCTCGGCTCGCCGAGCTGGCGGCGACTCACGGCCTGAGCCGCCTCTCGATGGGTACGTCCCAGGACTGGCCCGTCGCGGTCGAGGAGGGAGCAACGATGATCCGCTTGGGGACCGCGCTCTTCATTTGAGCGATAATCACTGGAGGAATCGGCGCTAAAGAGCCGAAAGACGCACGCATGGCA
Source organism: Solirubrobacterales bacterium (assembly GCA_049796515.1). Taxonomy (GTDB): domain Bacteria; phylum Actinomycetota; class Thermoleophilia; order Solirubrobacterales; family 70-9; genus VRUE01. Next base: position 6,818 of record JBAREU010000177.1, on the reverse strand, counting down.
CTACGCGACAGCTGGCATAAAGCACTGGTCTACTTCGGACTGGCGGAAGAGCACGACTACGGCCCCGAGTACGAGGACGACTTTCCCGAGACTTCCGAAGAGGACATCGAAGCCCGACGCGAATCTGGGCAGGTGCGACGTCTGCCAACCTCGCGCCGGGCGCGCCGCGACGAGATCGACGACATCTTCGCCGACGACGAGCCGATCTCCGCCTCCCGCACCCGCACGCTGCGGCCGGTCGGCGACGACTCCGACGTCAAAGTCCACCTCGTCATCCCGCGTAACTTCAACGACGCCCAGCAGGTCGCCGATCAGTTCAAGCGCTCGGTGCCGGTGATCCTCAACCTGCAGACCACCGATCACGAGCTGTCGAAGCGGATGATCGACTTCTGCTCGGGGCTGACCTACTCGCTCGACGGGGGCATGCAGCGGATCGCCGAGAAGATCTTCCTGCTGACTCCGCGCAACGTCGAGGTCTCCGCCGAGGAGAAGGCTCGGTTGCTCGACAAAGGCTTCTTCAACCAGTCGTAGTGGTCGAGGGGGTGGGTGGGGTGTCCCTCCCGCTTGCTGGGTTTTTCGCCTGAAGGGTCTTCTGGCTGTCCGATATCGCCAGCGGGGCGAAAAACAGGACGCCGCTGCGCGGGAGGGACACCCCACCCACCCTTCACTAGGCTGCGGCAGGATGATCGTCGGATTCTGTGGAGCGGGGAACATGGCTGCGGCCATTGCGCGGGGTTGGGCCGGGCAATGGGAGCGGATGCTGTTCTTTGACGTTGACGCTGGTAGGGCGCATGAGCTGGCCGCGGAGCTTGACGGCGAGCCTGTCGGGTCCAATCCGGAGCTGGCGGAGCTAGCCGACGTCGTGATCCTTGCGGTGAAGCCAGATGCTCTCGACCAAGTGGCGGGCGAACTGGCAGGCGCAAGGTCGGTTGTCTCGATCTTGGGGGCGACCTCACTGGAGAAAGTAGAAGCTGCATTTCCTGGCGCCGAAGTGGGGCGGGTCATGCCCAATCTCGCCGTGGAGGTGGGCGGCGGCGTTCTTTGCGCAGCTGGGAAGTTCAACAGAGGGCTTCGAGAGAAGCTGGGCATTCTCGGGCATGTCGTCGAGTTGCCCGACTCGCAATTCGACGTCGCCACGGCGTTGATGGGCTGCTCGCCGGCGTATTTCGCCCTGGTGGCTGAGGCGCTCTCCGACGCCGGCGTCAGCGCCGGCCTGGACCGGGAGCTGGTCGAAAGGCTGGTCATCGAGGCCGCTGCAGGCACCGGCGCGCTGATGCGTGTCCGCCGTCCGGCCGATCTTCGAATCGCCGTGACCTCGCCAGGGGGCAGCACCGAAGCCGGGCTGGAAGCGCTCGACCGCGAAGGCGCTCGCGCCGCCTTCGAAGCCGCCGTGCGGGCCTCTCTGGAGAGGATGCGGGGGTGACACTGCTCGCGATCGCCCGGGGGGACGTCGCCGACTACGTCTCGGCGCTCTTCCTCGTCTACATCATCCTGATCCTGATCCGGGTCCTGATCTCCTGGATTCCGCGCATGCCCTACAACCCGACGCTGCGCGCGGTGCTCGACTTCATCACCGAGACCACCGATCCGTACCTCAACCTCTTCCGCCGCATCATCCCGCCGATCGGGGGCGGCGGCTTCGGGCTCGACCTAAGTCCGATGATCGGGATCATCGTGCTCGTGATCCTGCGCGGCATCGTCGCCGGCCTGATCGCCGGGTGAGCGTCTCGAGCGCTCGCGCCTGGCGCCTGGCCGGCGCGCTCTGCGGTCTCGTCATCGTCCTCGACCAGGCGGCCAAGGCGCTGGTCGAGGCCAACCTGGTCCCGGGCGAGCAGGTAGACGTGCTCGGCCCGCTGACCCTCACCCTTGCCCATAACCGCGGCGTCGCCTTCGGTCTCGCCGACGGCGGCGGTACGGCATTGATCGCGCTCACGGTGGCGGCGCTGCTCTTCGTCGGCTTCCTCTTCGTCCGCGACCCCACCCGGCCGGGGATGTGGATCGCGATCGGGTTGCTCGCCGGTGGGGCCTTCGGCAACCTCATCGACCGGGTGCGCACCGGCGAGGTGACCGACTACGTCGATTTCCTCTCCTGGCCACCGTTCAACCTGGCCGACGTCGCGATCACGCTGGGGGTGGTCGTCCTGGCACTGAGCTACCTGAAGGAGGAGCGAGGTTGAGCCCGGGGCTGCGTGTCGTCCACCTGGACGAGTCGCTGGCCGTGGTCGACAAGCCAGCCGGGCTGGTCGTCCACCCGGCACCCTCGTACCGCGGCCCGACCCTGGTCGACGAGCTGGGTGAGATCCTCGGCGGCGGTGCCGACCCGGAGCGTCCGGGCATCGTTCATCGCCTCGACAAGGGGACCAGCGGGTTGCTCGTCGTCGCCCGCGACGACGAGACCCACGCTGCGCTGCAGGGGCAGGTACGACGGCGCGAGGTCGAGCGGATCTACCTTGCGCTGGCGGGGGGGCGGCTCGCGTCGCGCACCGGCACGATCGATGCGCCGATCGGCCGCGCCTCACGCAGGCGCACCCGGATGGCGGTCTCCGGGGCCGCGTCGCGCCAGGCACGCACGCATTTCGAGGTGCTGGAGCTGCTCCCCGTCGAGACCTACCTGGAGGCGACCCTGGAGACCGGCCGTACGCACCAGATCCGCGCCCACTTCGCCGCGATCGACCACCCGTTGATCGGCGATGCAACCTACGGCGGTGCGGAGAAGTACGGGCTGACCAGGCAATTCCTCCACGCGCACAGGCTCGCCTTCGCCCACCCGGGCAGCGGCGAGCCGCTGAGCTTCCGCTCCGAGCTGCCAGCCGACCTGGCCACGGCACTCGCCGCCGCCCGCGCCGCCTGACCCGGCGCGCCCCACTACAATCCCTTCGTTCCAAACCGACCCCCGCCGTACCACCCCGGATCCTGACCGGCCTGCGCAGGCCGAGTCCCCGGCTCGGGCGGTGGGGCTTCACCCGAGATCAAGGAGACTTTTCGACCATGCCAGAGGCAGGCCTCAAAGAGCTGCTGGAGGCCGGAGTCCACTTCGGCCACCAGACCCGGCGCTGGAATCCCAACATGCGCCGCTACATATTCACCGAGCTGGACGGGATCCACATCATCGACCTGGTCCAGACCGAGGCGCTGCTCGAGAACGCGCGTCGCTTTGCCGGCGAGCTAGCCAGCGGGGGCGGCACCATGCTCTTCGTCGGCACCAAGAAGCAGGCGCGCGGGCCGGTCCAGGAATGGGCCGAGCGCTGCAAGATGCCTTACGTCAACCAGCGCTGGCTCGGCGGCCTGCTGACCAACTTCAACACGATCTCGGCGCGGATCTCCCGCCTGCACGAGCTGACGGACTGGCAGGAGGAGGGCAAACTTGAGCTGCTGCCGACCAAGGAGCGAATGGGCATGCAGGCGGAGCTGGCCAAGCTCGAGTACAACCTCGGCGGTGTCCGTGACATGGACCGCCTCCCCGACGCCGTCTTCGTCACCGACCTGAAAACCGAGGAGATCGCCGTTCGCGAGGCTGCGCGGCTGCGAATCCCGATCATCGGCTTGGTCGACACCAACTGCGATCCCACCCCAATCGACTACGTCATCCCCGGTAACGACGACGCGATCCGCTCCTGCCAGCTGGTGATTGGAACGATCGGTGGTGCGGTCGAGGAGGGCGCCGGCGCCTGGCGCGTACAGGAGGAACGACGCCTGGCCGAGGAGATGGAACGGCGCAAAAAGGAGGAGGAAGAGCGGAAAAAGCGGGAGGAGGAAGAGAAGGCGCGGGTCGAGGCTGAGGAGGCCAAAAAGAAAGCTGCTGAAGCGGAGGCGGCTAAAAAAGCTGCCGAAGCGCCGCCCCAAGCGCCGCAGGCTCAGGCCTCTCAGGCCGCGGGTCCTGTCGGCGCAGGGGACCCACCTCCCCCTCCGGTAGCTAAAGCTTCCTCGGGGGAGGTCCCCCCTACGCCGCCACCCGCGTCAGAGGCGGCTAAGGCTGAGGGCTCGGCCGATTCGGCGGCTGCCCAGGCGCCCAAGAAGGCTCCGGCCGAGGAGGCGACCGCCCCGGCTGCTGAGAAAGCTTCAAAGGATGCCCCAGCCGACGCGAGCAAAGCGGAGGAGTCCAAGTGAGCGTTACCGCTGCTGATGTGAAGGCTCTGCGGGAGCGGACTGGGGCGGCGATGATGGATTGCAAAGCGGCGCTCTCGGAGTCTGAGGGGGATGTGGATCGGGCGATCGAGATCCTGCGGGTCAAGGGTCAGGCCTCAGCGGCAAAGCGAGAAGGGCGGGGGACCAGCGAGGGGGTCGTCGCTTCCTACATCCATGCCAACGACAAGGTCGGGGCGATGGTCGAAGTCCAGTGCGAGACCGACTTCGTCGCCCGCAACGAGGACTTCAAGGCCTTCGCTTACCAGGTCGCCCTGCACGTCGCCGCTACCGCGCCGAAGTTCGTCTCGGCGGAGGAGATCCCGGCCGAGGAGCGCGAGGCGGAGAAACGGGTCTTCGAGGAGAAGGCGCGCGAGGACGGCAAACCCGACAACGTGGTCGAGAAAATCGTCGAGGGTCAGCTCGCCAAGTGGGCGAAGGAAGTGGCGCTGCTCGACCAGGCCCACGTCAACGCCGAGAAGCACGATTCGAAGTCGATTGAGGAGCTGCGCCAGGAGCTGGCCGCCAAGACCGGCGAGAACATCCGCATCGCGCGCTTTGCCTACTTTCGCGTTGGCCTCTGAGGCGGAGCGGAGCGACCGGTCACGATCTGACTCTCCCGGGAGCGGAGCGCAGCCGAAATTTATGGGAACAGACGCTAAATTCACCCGCATCCTCCTGAAGCTCTCAGGGGAGGCGCTGATGGGGGAGCGTGAGCATGGCACCGACGCCGCCGAGGTCGAGCGGATCGCCCATCAGGTCGCGGCCGTACGCGAACGGGGGGTGGAGGTGGCGATCGTTGTCGGCGCCGGCAACATCTACCGCGGCCTGCAGGGTGCGGCCGCGGGCATGGACCGGGCGACCGGCGACTACATGGGGATGCTGGCGACGGTGCTCAACGCCCTCACGCTGCAAGACGCGCTGGAGAAGCTCGGCCAGCACACGCGGGTGATGTCGGCGATCGACGTCAAGGAGGTCGCCGAGCCCTACATCCGCCGCCGTGCGATGCGGCATCTCGAGAAGGGTCGGGTGGTGATCTTCGCCGCCGGTACGGGCAACCCGTTCTTCACCACCGACACCGCGGCGGCGCTGCGCGCCCTCGAGATCCACGCGGAGACGATCCTGATGGCGAAGAACGGCGTCGAAGGCGTCTACGACTCCGATCCCGCCACCAACCCGGACGCCAAGTTCATTCCCGAGATCGGGCACCGCGAGGCAATCGAGCGGGGGCTCAAGGTGATGGACTCGACCGCGCTCTCGCTCTGCATGGACAACGACCTGCCGATCTACGTCTTCAACATGGGCGACGAGAGCAACATAGATAGGATCGTCGGCGGCGAGAGGGTGGGCACGCTGGTCTCCAGCGCGGCCACCTGAGACCGGAGAGAGGACGCCAGTGGAGCTGATCGACGAGCTGCTCAAGGACGCCGAAGACCGCATGCGCAAGTCGGTCGAGTCGAGCCGTGGCGAGCTGGCCACGGTGCGCACCGGCCGCGCGTCGCCCCACCTGCTGGACCGGATCACGGTCGATTACTACGGCTCGCAGACGCCGCTGAAGCAGCTCGCCAACGTGACCACCTCGGACGCCAGATTGCTCACCGTGACCCCCTTCGACAAGGGCTCGATCGGTGAGATCGAGAAGGCGATCCAAGAGTCGGACGTCGGGCTGACGCCGAGCAACGACGGCAGCGTGATCCGCCTGCAGATCCCCGAGCTGACCGAGGAGCGTCGCCGCGAGATGGTCAAAGTGGTCCATGGCGTGGCCGAGGAGGGTCGCGTCGCCATTCGCAACATCCGCCGCGACACGATGCAGGACCTGCGCGACCTGAAGAAGGAAGGGGAAGCGGGCGAGGACGACGAGCGTCGCGCCGAGGCGGCCCTGCAGAAGCAGACCGACGAGGCGATCGCCGAGATCGACGAGACCTTGAAAGGAAAGGAAGAGGAGATCCTCGAGGTGTGAGCGCCTCGGCGCGGTACGTCGCGATCATCACCGACGGCAACGGGCGCTGGGCGCAGCAGCGCGGCCTGCCGGTCGTCGAGGGCCACAGGGCGGGCGCCGACACGGTCAAGGCGCGGCTGCGGGACGCCGTCGAGCTCGGGATCGAGGAGCTGACCGTCTTCTCCTTCTCGACCGAGAACTGGGCGCGTCCGGCGGAGGAGGTCGAGGGGCTGATGCGGATGTTCAGCGAGCGGATCGACGCCGAGACGCCAGAGCTCGACGCCGAAGGCGTGCGGATGCGCTTCGTCGGCCGCCGCGAGGGCGTCGCCTCGGAGCTGGTCGAGAAGATGGAGTGGGCCGAAGAAACCACGGCGAAGAACGACCGCATTGCCCTCTTCGTCGCCTTCAACTACGGCGGCAGGGCGGAGATCGTCGACGCGGCGCGAAGCTTCAAGGGGGACTCCGAGGAGGAGTTCCGTCGACACCTCTACGCGCCCGAGATGCACGACCCAGACCTCCTGATCCGGACCAGCGGCGAGCGCCGTGTATCCAACTACCTGCTCTGGCAGTGCGCCTACTCGGAGCTCGTCTTCCGCGAGGAGCTCTGGCCGGACTTCGACCGCGAGGCGTTCGAGGACTCGCTGCGCGAGTTCGAAGCGAGGCGGCGACGCTTCGGGAAGCGGGCCTAGGTGGTCAGGGACCTCTTCGACGACGAGATGTTCGCGGAGGAGCCGCCGCCTCCCGAGCGGCCCCCGCG
>JBAREU010000176.1:0-19850 GCA_049796515.1 Solirubrobacterales bacterium | reverse complement strand
CCGTCGGCATGGTCGTCGTCAGCGGCGCCGGTCGCCGGCTGCTCACGGCGGCGGCGATCGGCATCCCGGCCTTCGTCGTCGGCGGTTACTGGTACGTGCGGGCGGCGATCATCACCGGCGGCAACCCGATCCCGCAGACTGGCTGGGGACCGCTGCACCTGCCGCGACCCGACCAGATGCCTCTCGACCCGCGACCGCGCTTCGCCGTTGCCCACTACCTACCCGACCCGACCATCTACCGGCGTTGGTTCTTCCCCGACCTGAACGACGCGCTCGGACCGCTCTGGCCGTTGATCCTGATCGTCGCCGTCGCCGCCGCGGTCTTCATCGCGGTGCGCTCGCGCAACCAGATCCTGCGGGTGGTCGCCGGTGCGGCGCTGCTGACCGCGGTCGTCTACCTCTTCACCCCCCTCACCGCCGCCGGCCAAGAGGGCTCGCCGACTGGCTTCTTCACCAACACCCGCTATCTGATGCCCGGCCTGCTGCTGGCGCTGACGCTGGTGCCGATCGCCCGCCCGCTGCGGGCACCCGACTCGCGCGCTCGGCAGACGCTGCTCTTCCTCGTCGCGGTTTACGCGATCACGGTGCTGACCACGCCGCGCTGGTACCCGGACTACATAGTCGGCACGATCTTCCTCACGCTGGCCTTTGTCTGGGCGCCGGCGGCGCTCGGCCTTTTCCGGGGCCGCCGCATGATCGGTCGCGGCCAAGTCGCGGCCGTGGCGGGCGTCATCCTCCTGCTAGCTGTCGTCCTCGGCCGCGCCCAGGAGGTCCAGTACTACGAGCAGCACTACCAGCGCACCACGCCGTTCCTGCAGGACGGCGGTCCGCAGAAGGCTTACACATTCGCCCACAACCGGCACGGGGCAAGGATCGGCATCGCCGGGTCGGGTGAGATCTTCTTCGGCCAGTACGGTTTCTACGGCGCCAACCTCGACAACTACGTCCAGTACATCGGCGTCGAGGGACCGGACGGCACCTACCGCCTGGCGACGACCTGCCGCCAGTTCCGCCGCCTCGTCAACGAAGGCGATTACGACTACCTGATCACCAGCAAGGCCACCCAGGACTCGCCCGAGGCCGATTACTACTATCCGGTCTACGCCTGGCTGAAAACCGACCCGGCGCTGGAGCTGGTGTTGGAAGAGCCCGACATCACCCCCCAGCCGGACTACGTCTTCAAGGTCAACGGCGAGCTCGATGCGAGTTGCGCCGACGTGGGTAAGGGCTGACGCGCGCGGGGCGTGCCGGTGCTCCGGGGCCAATTTGGACCCCTGAGCACCGGCACGTCAGCTCAAACCGGCGCCAGGGCGTGGTCGCGGACCAGGGTCGCGGCGAGCTGCGGCTGCTCCCACCAGAACATGTGACCCACGCCCTCCAGCAGCTGCGGCTCGATCGAGAGCAGGCGGGCGATCTGGCGCCCGTTGCCGACCCCGAGCAGCCGGTCGGCGGTGCCGTGGATGACCTGGGTGGGGACCGAGATCCGGCTGAGCCGGTCGCTGGCGTCATGGTCGCCGCAGGCGCGCATCTGCTGCAGGATCACCTCCCTGGGTGCCGGCAGGGCGGTCGCCATCTCGCAGAACTCGGCGAAGCGGGACTCGTCCTCGCGGAAGCTGGGGGAGAGGTTGATCTCCCACATCGCGCGGAAGACCTGCTCGCGCTCCCCGGAGGCCATCGCTGCGCCAAGCATCTTCAGGTCTTCGGGGGCCATCAGGGTTCCCTCTGGGCCGCCACAGTAGGTGGCCCCGAGGGTCAGCGTGCGGATCCGCTCCGGGTGGGCGAGCACGAGCTCCTGCGCCACCATCCCGCCCATCGAGATGCCGACGACGTGGGCACGTTCGATCTCGAGCGCGTCGAGCAGCCCGATCGTGTCGGCGGCGAGGTCGGCGGTCGTGAACGGCAGCTCCGCCCGCCCCGATAGCCCCATCCCACGGTTGTCGAAGACGATGCACTCGAAGCTCTCCTCGAGCTGCGCGAGAAAGGGTCGCCCCCAGGTCATGTGGGTGGCGCTCATCCCCTGGATCAGCAACATCGGCTCGCCCGCTCCGGCGCGCACGAAATGAAGCTCGGTGCCTCCTGCATCGATGCTCGGCATCGACGGCGATCCTAGGGAAGAGTGGCTTTGGAGCGCCCTTCGGGCGCACCCGATGTGTCCGCCGTCGGCTTCAGGATGCGCCCGTGGTACGTGAGCTTCACCCGCCCGAGACCGGCCTGGCCTTCACCGCCATGCGGGCGCTGCGCACCGATCTCACCGACGAGCAGACCTTCGTCCGGCGGGTCGATGGGATCCAGCGACCGGAGGGCTACCGCCTGGTCGCGGCGTTCGAGGACGGCGAGACGAGCGCCCGTGCGGTGGCGGGCTTCCGCACGTGTCAGGGGCTTGCCTGGGGTCACTATCTCTACGTCGACGACCTCTCGACTCTGTCCGAGGCAAGGCGGCGCGGACACGGGCGGCAGCTGCTCGATTGGCTGGTCGAGGAGGCAGGGCGGCTCGGCTGCGGGCAGCTGCATCTCGACTCCGGCGTCGGCATCGACCGGGCAGACGCCCACCGTCTCTATATGAGGTCGGGCCTCGTCATCTCGGCGCATCATTTCGCACGCTACGTCGTGTAACCCCTCTCCTGCGCCGTAAGCCCGCCCTCCGGCGCCCGATCTTGTCGTAGCTGATCTGGAGGTCGAGGTACGAAATTCGGCTGATCGCCCGCGAGTTTTAGCAACGACCTCGACGTTTGTTGGAGGTGCCGGCGCATATAGGCCGATCGTGGATGAGGTCGTGGGAGCCCCCTGGGCGCTTCCTATTGATGCCTGCACTGCTGGCCATTGCGTTGACTGGCTTCTTCGCAGAGCGGGCTTCCGCGGCCCCGTGTGATCCACCCATCGCCAACGCGATCGTCTGTGAGAACTCGAAGCCGGGGAATCCGCCGAGCGAATGGGACGTCAACGGCTCTGGAGATTCGAACATCCAGGGCTTTGCCACCGACATCAGCGTCGATCAGGGGCAGGCGGTCAACTTCAAGGTCAAAACGCCCTCGAGCGACTACCGCCTCGACATCTACCGGATGGGTTACTACGACGGGAACGGCGCGCGCAAGGTGGCGACGGTCCAGCCCTCGGCGTCCTTGCCTCAGTCCCAGCCAGCGTGCCTGAGCCAGCCCGCCACCGGGCTGGTCGATTGCGGCAACTGGTCCCAGTCGGCCTCCTGGACGGTCCCCGCCGACGCCGTCTCCGGCATCTACTTCGCCAAGCTCGAGCGCGAGGACGTCAGCTCAGACGGAAGCCACATCATCTTCATCGTCCGCGACGACGACGGGCACTCCAACCTCCTCTTCCAGACCGCCGACACCACCTGGCAGGCCTACAACCGATACGGCGGCAACAGCCTCTATGTGGGCGGGCCCGGCACCAATCCAGGCCGTGCCTACAAGGTCAGCTACAACCGCCCTCTCACCGTCCGCGGCACCACCTCCGAAGACTCGCCGTTCAACGCCGAGTACCCGATGGTCCGCTGGTTGGAGCGAAACGGCTACGACGTCAGCTACTCCACCGGAATCGACACCGATCGCCGCGGCGCCGAGATCCTCGAGCACAAAGCTTTCCTCTCGGTCGGCCATGACGAGTACTGGTCGGGTGCCCAGCGGGCGAACGTAGAGGCCGCCCGCGCAGCCGGCGTCAACCTCGCCTTCTTCAGCGGCAACGAGATCTTCTGGAAGACGCGTTGGGAAAACAGCATCGACGGTTCCAGCACCGACCACCGCACCCTGGTCTGTTACAAGGAGACCCACGCCAACGCCAAGATCGACCCGACCTCCACCTGGACCGGGACCTGGCGCGATCCGCGATTCAGCCCGCCGGCCGACGGTGGCCGTCCCGAGAACTCGCTGACCGGCACGGCCTTCATGGTCAACGCCGGCACGACCGCGATACAGGTCCCTGCCGCAGACGGCAAGATGCGGTTTTGGCGCAACACCAGCGTCGCGTCGCTGGCGCCGAACCAGACGGCGACGCTCGCTGCGAACACGCTCGGCTACGAGTGGGATGAAGAGCTCGACAACGGCTCCCGTCCAGCCGGTTTGATCGGCCTCTCCTCGACCACCGCCAGCGTCCCCCAGCGGTTGCTCGATTACGGTTCCAGCTACGGCTCCGGCAACGCGACTCACCGCCTGACGCTCTACCGCGCCCCCAGTGGCGCTCTTGTCTTCGGGGCCGGCACGATCCAGTGGTCGTGGGGATTGGACGAAAACCACGATCGCGAATCCTCGACCGCGGATTCGCGAATGCAGCAGGCGACCGTCAACCTGCTGGCCGACATGGGCGCGCAGGCCGCTACCCTTCAGGCCGGCTTGATAGCGGCGGCACAGACCGCCGATAAACAGGCGCCGGCGACGACGATCACCAGTCCGCTGACCGGGGCCGAAGTCCGCAGCGGCACGCCGATCACGATCAGCGGCACCGCCACCGATCTGGCGGGGGAGACGGAAGGCGGCCAGGTCGGCGGGGTCGAGGTCTCGGTCGACGGCGGCAGCACCTGGCACCCAGCGGTCGGTCGTGAGAGCTGGACCTACGTGTGGACGCCGGGCGCCACCGGAAGCGCGACGATCAGGGTGCGCGCTGCGGACGACAGCGGCAACCTCGAGAGCCCGGGCGCGCAGGCCGTCGTCAGCGTCGTCCCGCCGAGCTGTCCGTGCTCGATTTGGAACGACTCCTTCACCGGCCCCCAGGATGCAGACAAAAACGCGGTCGAACTCGGGACCAAGTTCCGCTCCGACGTCGCGGGCTTCGTCACCGGGGCCCGCTTCTACAAGACCACCGACAACACCGGCACCCACATCGGGCGCCTCTGGACCGTGGGGGGAACCCAACTGGCCCAGGCCACCTTCACCGCCGAGACCGCCACCGGCTGGCAGCAGGTCAACTTCGGCACGCCGGTGCCCATCGCCGCCAACACCACCTACATCGTCTCCTATCACGCCCCGAACGGACGCTATTCCTCGCGCCCCAGCTACTTTGCGCTGGCCGGCGTCGACAACCCGCCGCTGCATGCCCTTGCCAACGGGGTCGACGGGCCCAACGGCGTCTACAAGTACGGGGCTCCCGGCTCGCTCTTTTCCGCGGGCGGGCCCAACACGTTCAACTCGGAGGCCTATCTGGTTGACGTCGTCTTCAACTCCTCGGGCGACACGGTCCCGCCCACGATCATCTCCCGCGCTCCCGCCAATGGTGCCAGCGCCGTCCCGAGCACGAGCGACGTCACCGCGACCTTCAGCCAGGCGATGAATCCGACGACGATCGACGGCTCGTCCGTTTTCCTGCAGGCCCCCGGCGGCTCCCCGGTGGCGGCAACGGTGAGCTACTCCGCGGCAGAGCAGCGAGCGATTCTCGATCCGATCGCCGCGCTGCAGGGATCGACCACCTACACGGCGACGATCAAGGGCGGCCCGGGCGGGGTCGCGGACCAGGCCGGCAACCCACTCAGCGCCGATTCGAGCTGGTCCTTTACGACGGCGGCGCCCGCGCCGCCTCCCCCCGACGAAGGGCCCGGCGGCCCGATCCTGGTGATCTCGAATGCCGCCAACCTGTTCAGCCGTTACTACGCGGAGATCCTGCGAGCCGAGGGTCTGAACGAGTTCAAAGTCACCGACCTCGCGAATGTGACCCCCGCCATGCTGGGCGCCTACGACGTCGCGATCCTCGGGGAGACCAGCCTGAGCGCGGCTCAGGTCACGACCCTGAGCGACTGGGTCCAGCAGGGCGGCAACCTGATCGCGATGCGCCCCGATCCCCAGCTCTCGACCCTTCTCGGCCTCGCCGACACGCCCGACGCGCTGGCCAACGGCTATCTCAAAGTCGACACCACCACTGGCCCGGGCGCCGGCACCGTCGCTGAGACGATCCAGTTCCACGGCACGGCCGACCGCTACGCGACGAGCGGCGCGCAGACGATCGCCACCCTCTACGCCAGCGCCGCGAGCCCCACCACGAGCCCCGCCGTGACGCTTCGCAGCGTCGGGTCGAACGGAGGGCAGGCCGCCGCCTTCACCTACGACCTCGCCAAGTCGGTCGTCTACACCCGCCAGGGCAACCCAGCGTGGGACGGTGACGAGCGCGACGGCATGACGGGCCCGATTCGCTCCGACGACCTCTTCTTCGGTGCCAAACAGGGTGACGTCCAGCCCGACTGGGTTGATCTGAGCAAGGTCGCGATACCCCAGGCCGACGAGCAACAGCGGCTGCTGAAGAACCTGATCGAGGAGGTGAACCTGGACCGCAAGCCGCTGCCTAGCTTCTGGTTCCTACCGCGCGACGAGAAAGCGGCCGTCGTGATGAGCGGCGACGACCACGGACACGGTGGCACCGTCGGTCGCTTCGACCAGTACATCGCCGCCAGCCCGCCCGGCTGCGTGGCCGCGGACTGGGAGTGCGTCAGGGCGACCTCCTACATCTACCCGAGCACCGATCTGCTCAGCAGCGCCAAAGCGACGGCCTACCAGAACGCCGGTTTCGAGATCGCCCTGCACCTGTCCACGACCTGCAACAACTGGGAGGACCGAGCCGAGCTGGAATCCTTCTACACCGAGCAGCTCACCGCGCTGGCGGCCAACTATCCGGACCTGGACGCGCCCACCACCAACCGGACTCACTGCATCACTTGGAGCGACTGGGCGACCCAGCCGAAGGTGGAGCTGCAGAACGGGATCCGACTCGACACCAACTACTACTACTGGCCTGAAGGATGGGTGCAGAACCGGCCGGGGATGTTCACCGGTTCCGGCATGCCGATGCGCTTCGCCGACCTCGACGGCTCGATGATTGACATCTACCAGGCGGTCACCCAGATGACCGACGAATCCGGGCAGGCCTATCCCTTCACCATCGACACACTGCTCGATCGCGCCCTCGGCCCCGAGGGCTACTACGGCGTCTTCACCGCCAACATGCACACCGACCAAACGTCCTCTCCCGGCTCGGACGCGATCGTCAGCTCGGCGCTGGCCCGCGGCGTGCCGATCGTCTCGGCGGAGCAGATGCTGACCTGGCTGGACGGCCGTAACAACTCCTCCTTCGGTTCGATCGCTTGGAGCGCGAACAAGCTCACCTTCACGATCGATCACGCTGCTGGCGCAAACGGCCTTCGCGCGATGGTTCCGACCGCCTCCGCGGTCGGAACGTTTACGGGTCTCAAGCAGAACGGTGCTCCGGTCGCGACGATCACCCGCACGGTCAAGGGCCGTGAGTACGCGTTCTTCGACGCTGCCTCGGGCTCCTATGAAGCGACCTACGCGGTCGACGACACCGCTCCCGCGATCTCCAACGTCGCGCATGCGGTTGAGAGCGACGGTACGGCGACGATCACCTGGGACACCGGCGAGATCTCCGACTCGCGGGTCGATTTCGGCACCGACCCCGATTTCCTGTCCGCCACCGTGAGCGGATCCACGCTGGTGACCTCCCACAGCCTGCAGCTCACCGGGCTCAGCCCGAGCACGACTTACTACTACAGAGTGATGTCGGCGGATGCCGCGGGCAACTCGGGCGTCGACCCCGCGCCGCCGGTCGCGCCGAGGACGTTCACGACCCCCGACCAAGGCTTTACCGACACCACCGTCGCCGACTTCACCGCGGGCTCCCCGGACGCCAACACTCGGATCTGGCAGACCGGCGATGGCGAACTGATCCTGAGGCCGACGGAGGGCGACGAGTTCTCGGGTGGGCCGGGCCTGCCGACCGGTTGGGCCAGCTGCCCATGGACCACTCCGGAGACTTGTGCCCCGGGGACCGGCGCCACCGTCTCGGGCGGGAGCCTCCGCGTCAACGGCGCCTACGCTCGGACCGTGGCGACCTACGGCTCGGGACGCACCCTCGAGTTCGTCGCCAGCTTCGGTGCTCAGAGCTTCCAGCACGTCGGCTTCGGAATCGATCTCAACAAATCGGCTAACTGGACGATCTTCAGCGTGCAGTCCAACGGCACCTTCGCCGCCCGCACCAACAACAACGGCGCGGCAACGGTGACGCAGCTCTCCAGCGCTCTGCTGGGCTCACCTCATCTCTACCGGATCGAGTGGGGTGCGAGCGACGTTCGCTACTACGTGGACGGGTCGCTTGTCGCCACTCACACGGCCAGCTTCGGTGCGACCCAGATGCGCCCGATCGCGAGCGACTTGAACGCTGCGCTTCCAGAGCTCTCCGTCAATTGGCTCCGCATGAGCGCCTACCCCGGCTCGGGCACCTTCGACTCACGCGTGTTCGACGCGGGGGCCGGACCGAGCGCCGACTGGAAAGCGCTCAGCTGGAGCGCCTCAGCGCCCTCAGGCACCGAAATCGCCCTCAGCGTCCGCACCGGTAACACGGCGGCCCCCGACGAAAGCTGGACCGCGTTCAGCCCGATCGCCGTCAGCGGCGGCGACATCCCCGGCAGTTCCCGCTACCTCCAGTACCGCGTGCAGCTGACCACGACCAATCCAGCAGTGACGCCGACCCTCAGCGACGTGTCGATCGTCTACTCGACCGGGGCGGTGACGCCGCAGACCACGATCGACTCTGGCCCCAGCGGCGAGACCAACGACTCGACTCCCACCTTCACCTTCCATTCCTCGCCGGCCGGCTCGACCTTCACCTGCTCGATCGACACCGGCACCCCCAACTTCGTTCCCTGCTCGGGCCCCGGCGCCTCACACACTCCCGCCAGCCCGCTGCCCAACGGCTCCTACACCTTCCGCGTCCGGGCCACCTTCGCCGGAGGCACCGACCCCACCCCGGCGACGAGCAGCTTTACGATCAACGTCCCGGTGCTGAGCGCGCCGAACCTGACCGGGACGTCTCCGGCATCGCCCGCCAACGCAAACTCGCCACGGGTCCTGGGCGGCGCCGAGGCGGGTTCACAGGTGCTGATCTACTCCAGCCCCGACTGCAGCGGCGTGCCGCTCGCGACGGGCACCGCCGCCCAGCTGGCGAGCCCGGGAATCACGATCTCGGTGCTCGACGACTCGACCACCGCTCTGCGCGCCACCGCGATCGACGGCGCCAGGACCTCCGTTTGCTCAGGCGCGGTCACCTACATCGAGGACTCAACCGGGCCTGACGCCACGATCTCCTCCGGCCCCAGCGGTCCGACCAACGACTCGACCCCGACCTTCGGCTTCGCCTCAAGCGAGCAGGGCTCGACCTTCCAGTGCCGTTTCGACTCAGCCGCGTTCGCACCCTGCAGCGGCCCGGGCGCGACCCACACGCCGACCGCGGCGCTCTCGGCCGGCGCTCATACCTTCTCGGTTCGCGCGGTGGATCAGATCGGCAATGTCGGCGCCACCCCCGCTACCAGCTCGTTCACGGTCGACACCCAGGCGCCGAACACCACGATCTCCTCCGGCCCCACTGGCACGACCAGCCCGACCCCGACCTTCGGCTTCAGCTCGAGCGAGCAGAGCTCGACCTTCGAGTGCCGCTTCGACTCGGCTGCATTCGCACCCTGCAGCGGTCCCGGTGCGACGCATACGCCGAGCGCGCCGCTCTCCGGCGGTTCCCACACCTTTGCGGTCCGCGCGGTGGACCAGGCGGGCAACACCGACGCCACCCCCGCTACCCGCTCGTTCACGGTCGACGCGACCGCGCCGAACACCACGATCTCTTCCGGCCCCAGCGGCCCGACCAGCGACTCGACCCCGACCTTCGGCTTCACCTCGAGCGAGCAGAAATCGACCTTCCAGTGCCGTTTCGACTCGGCTGCATTCGCACCCTGCAGCGGCCCGAACGCGACCCACACGCCGACCGCGCTCTCCGAGGGGGCCCACACCTTCTCGGTCCGCGCGGTGGATCAGTTCGGCAACATCGACGCCACCCCGGCAACGCGCTCGTTCTCTGTCGACACGCTGGCGCCGGACACGACGATCACCTCCGGGCCATCAGGCACGACCACGAATCGCACGGCGACGTTTGCCTTCAGCTCAAGCGAGGCGGGCGGGACGTTCCAGTGTCGCCTCGACAACGCCAACTTCGCCTCCTGTAGCTCGCCAAAAATCTATTTGCTGCTTTCATTTGCCTCCCACACCTTCCAGGTCCGGGCCATCGACGGAGTCGGCAACGTCGACCCGACGCCGGCGGTGCGGACCTTCACCGTCACGCGCTGACGCGTCTGGAGAGCGCTCCTGGGGCAACAATGCGGAGAGAGGCTGCTCCGACCGAGCTTGAACGCCCCGGGCAGGATTCGAACCTGCGACATCTGGCTTAGAAGGCCAGCGCTCTATCCAGCTGAGCTACCGGGGCTAGATAGCCCGATTATCCAGCACTGAGCTTGATCGGGTCGCAGGTTCGAATCCTGCCCCCGCTATACCAAAGTCCCGCGACCGTCTCAGTGGTTCATCGATTCGTGGAGGTGCGGGAGTTGCCGTGAGATTCGGCTAAAAGCAGTAGTGGGTCAGCTTGAATCCAAGGCAATTAATAGGCGTTGAGCCTCGCTCTGCCCGCCGTCCCCTCAGCGGCTGAGGGAGTCTCCCCCGAGGTCTCCCCAGAGGCCCAGGAGAACCCCGATCAGCAAGACCAGGTTAAGGAAGAGGACGCCAAGGACAACCCCGAGGGCGATAAGGAGGTATCGAAAGACGCGTTGGCGTTTGCGCTGGCCCACTGCCAGTGCATACCCGCCGACGCAAGTTCGTTACTGCGACTGAGCAACGACAAGACTACAACTCGCCGAGAGCCAAGTGGATCAGTCCAGCAGCGCCGCGATCTCTTAGGACAGGGGCGAAGCTAGCGCGGAATCGGCTTCGTTGGGGCTATTTCTGAAACTGACCCACTACCCAGCTTCGCTCGTTGCTGCGCAACCCGAAGTACACCGGCTTCAACGTTTGGAATCGCCACGACAAACGCAAGGGTCGCCCGCTGATCCGCCCCCGATCGGAATGGGTCTGGAGTCCAACCCCGACCCATGAGGCGATCGTCCCGCGGGAGTTGTTCGATCAGGTTGAGGAGCGCGCCCATCGCAACAAGATCGCCGCCAAGACGCCGACGACCGCCCGCCCCTGCCACGGCGCCCCCGTTCGCAAGGGGCGGACCTACGTGCTGCGCGGCCGGGTCCGCTGCGGCATGTGCGGGCGTCGCATGGAGGGCAGCCACCAGAAGCACAAGAACTGGTATCGCTGCCAGTACGTCACCCGCCGCGGCCCAGTCGCCGCCGACGTGGCCGGCCACCCTCGGGTCCTGGGGATCAAGGAGGAGACGATCCTCGATGCCATTCTTGACTTCCTCGGCAAGCGCATTTTCGGCCCCGATCGCCTTCGGCTGTTGCGCGCCGAGTTGGCCCAAGCGACCACCGCTTCATGGAAAGACCACGACGCCGAGCTTGACCGCCTTCGCCGCGAGCAAAGCGAGGTGCAGCGCAGCCTCTACCGGCAGACCCTCCGACTGGAGGAGCACGACAACCCCGATCATCCGATCGTCGCGCTCGCCACCCGCCGCATCGAGGAGCTGGCCGCCCGCCAGGAATCAATCGAGGAGGCGATCACCGCCCTGAGCGCCAAACGCCCCGAGGGCACCCGGCCAGACGAGATCGCCGCCATGCTCGACGCGATCCCCGATATGCGCGATGTGCTCAACGAGGCCGACGAGAGCGAGCTGATCGAGCTGTTCGACGCCTTCGACGTCTGCGCCACCTACACGAAGTCCACTCGCCGGCTGGAGCTTGCCGCCAGCGTGACGCCGGAACCGGTCGCAAGCCATAGCCGGTCGCAGGAAGGTGTTCAAAACGCGCCGGGGGTGTGTCCGGGGAAGCGCTAGCGTCACCACCGTGCCTGCACCGCGCGACACTCCCGTTCTGATCGTCACCGGTTCTCCTGGGGTGGGGAAGACGACGCTTGCCTGTGCTCTGGCCAGGCGTTCTGCTCGGGCCGTGCACCTGGAATCGGACTCCTTTTTCGACTTCATCCGCGCCGGCTATGTCGAGCCCTGGGAGCCGGAGTCGCACGATCAGAACCGGGTGGTGATGCAGATCGTCGCCGAGGCTGCGGCCGGCTATGCGGCGGCCGGGTACTTCACGATCATCGACGGGATCGTCATCCCGGGCTGGTTTCTCGACCCGCTGCGAAGCGTGCTCCATGGGGCGGGACACCGAGTTGCCTACGCCGTGCTCCGGGCGCCGTTGTCTGTGTGCGCGGCGCGGGTGCGGAGTCGCGACGATTCGCTGGCCGATCCGAAGGTCGTCGAGCAGCTCTGGCACGACTTCTCGGATCTGGGTGACCTCGAAGCCAACGCCGTCGATCTGGGTGGCAAAACCCCAGACGAGGCTGTCCACACACTCGAGCAGCTCCTGGCGGAAGAGTCGCTGACGATCTGAACGGCCCCGTGAGTGACGCGCGGGTCGGGCATCTCGGACCGACGGTAGATTCCGCCTCGTGGTCGACCTGATCATCTACGCGATCCCGGCTTTCGTGCTGCTGCTCGCGGTCGAGATGCTCTCCTTTAAGTACGCGCGGGACGAGGAGTTGGTCGGCTACGAGGCGCGCGACACGCGCACCAGCCTGGCGATGGGTGGTGGCAACGTCGTCATCAACGCGGTCTGGAAAGCGGCAGTCGTCGTCATCTACGCGGTGCTCTACGAGCTGAGCCCGCTGCGGATGCCGGCCGATGAGTGGTGGACCTACGTGCTGCTCTTTCTCGCCGACGACCTCGCCTACTACTGGTTCCACCGCATCCACCACGAGGTGCGGGTCTTCTGGGCGAGCCACGTCGTCCACCACTCCTCCCAGCACTACAACCTCTCGACCGCGCTGCGGCAAACCTGGACGCCGATGACGGCGCTGCCTTTCTGGGCGCCGCTGGCGCTGCTCGGCTTCGCTCCCTGGATGATCCTCACCGCACAAGCGGTCTCGCTGATCTACCAGTTCTGGATTCATACCGAGCGTGTGAAGAAGCTGCCGGCGCCTTTCGAGTTCTTCTTCAACACGCCGTCGCACCACCGCGTCCACCACGGGGCAAACGAGGTCTACCTCGATCGCAACTACGGTGGCATCCTGATCGTCTGGGACCGAATATTCGGCACCTTTCAGGGTGAGACCGAGCAGCCCCGCTATGGCCTGACGCAGAACATCCGTACCTTCAGGCCGACCCGCGTCGCCTTCCACGAGTTCGCCGCCCTGGCGCGCGACGTCCGCGGCGCTGCCAGCTGGCGCGAGCGGCTCGGCTATGTCTTTCGCGGTCCAGGCTGGTCGCCTGACGGGAGCGGCGGCGGCACGCGTGGGTGAGTGAGTGCGGGCGGGGTAGCTGGAAGGATCACGTCCAAGGCCCTCATAGCCGGAGCCACGGGGTTCGTCGGTTCGCGACTGACGCGATCGTTGCGGGAGGCCGGTTTGCCGGTGCGCTGTCTGGTGCGGGACCGCGGCAAGGCGGAGCGCCTTGAGACGGAAGGGTTCGAGGCCCACGTCGGCGACGTCGGCGATGCCGACAGCTTGGCCGGGGCTGGACGCGGCATCGAGATCGCCTACTACCTCGTTCACTCGATGGCCGGGGGTGGCAACTTCGCGGCGCGCGAGCAGCTGGGGGCTCGCAATTTCGCCCAGATGGCGAGGCGAGAGGGCGTCGGGCGAATCGTCTACCTGGGTGGGCTGGGGGACGACGAGGCCTCCGAGCACCTGCAGAGCCGCCACCAGACCGCCCAGATGCTCGCGGCACATGGCCCGCCGCTCACGTACTTCCGCGCGGCAATGGTGGTCGGCGTCGGCAGCGAGTCCTACCGGACGCTGCGCTACCTGGTCGGGCGTCTGCCGGTAATGATCGCGCCGGCCTGGCTGAAGACGGACACGCAGCCGATCGGCATCGACGCGATGGTCGAGTACCTGCGGCGCGCTCCCGAGGTAGCCGAGTCGCAGGGCCGCGAGGTGCAGATCGGCGGCCCCGACGTCCTCACCTACATGGAGATGCTCGACCGGATGGCGGAGGCGATGGGCACCTACCGGCGGCCGAAGCTCCCGGTCCCTTTCGTCACGCCCTGGCTTTCGGCGCTGTGGCTCGGCCTTGTCACGCCGGTCGATACCAGCGTCGCCCGCCCGCTGGTCGAGGGGCTGACGACGGCGACGGTGGTCACCGATCCCTCCGGCGCGGAGCCGTTCGGGATCTCGCCCGAGCCGTTCGACGAGGCGCTGCGGCGGGCGCTCGACGAAGAGGAGCGGGGATGAGCTACGCGGGCACGACGTTTCCGCGATGACCGGCGTGGGTAGGAAGCCCGTCATGGCACCAAGCTCAATACTGGTAATCGTCATCGGGATCGTGCTGGCCCTGCTCGTCAACTACGTCCTCGGGATCATCGTGATCCTGATCGGGCTGGCGATGCTGCTCTGGCCGATGCTCGGCGGCAGAGCCAGACGCGTCTAGCCGGCGTCGGCGACAATCGGAGCCGATGGCTCCCTGGAAGCTGCCGCTGATCGTCGCGGCGCTCGTGCTGCCGCTCGTGGCTGGCTTCCTGCTCGCCGGCCCGGCACTGGGTACGGCGCTGGGGGCGGTGGCTGTTGCGGTGCTACTCGTCGTCGCGGCCCGGCAGCGCCCGCACGGGCCGATCGGAACGGCGCCGACCGACGGGCGTCGCCACGTTCTTTTCGCCGTCACATGCCCGGTCGAGGAGCCCGCGGCGGTGAAGGAGATCGCCGATGCGGCTGGCCTCGGCGGCGAGCGGGACGATGCCGAGGTGCTTGTCCTCTCGCCGGCTCGGATCGGTTTCCTCGATCGCTGGGCCTCTGACGTCGAGGGGGCGCGCCAAGCCGCTCAGCAGAGCCTGGTCGCTACTGTCGCCGCACTCGCCAAGGCCGGTATCGCAGCCGAGGCGCGGGTTGGCGACGAGGACGTCGTCCAGGCGGTCGAGGACCAGCTGCAGAGCTTCCCGGCGAGCGAGGTGGTGCTGGTCAGCGCGGCCGGTGGAGGGGAGGGGGCTGACGCCGCCGCTGCGGAGCTGGCGTCGCGGCTGCGGGCCGACTTCCGTCACGTCGTGCTCGACGCTGGGTGAACCGACGAGGGACGCGGCTCAGCAGACGTGCGCGCGGGCGGCGCTGCGCACGACCTGGAAGGCGCTGCCAGGGATCCGCTTCAGCTGGTTGAGGTTCTCGTCGTCCCAGCGCCGGTCGCTGCTGCCGCTGAAGAACCAGTT
The DNA here is from genome assembly GCA_049796515.1 of Solirubrobacterales bacterium. Lineage (GTDB taxonomy): Bacteria > Actinomycetota > Thermoleophilia > Solirubrobacterales > 70-9 > VRUE01. The sequence goes on along the minus strand of JBAREU010000176.1, from coordinate 4,735 downwards.
GGAGCCGTTGTCGGCGACGATCATCCCGTAGCGCTTCAGAGCGCGGGCGATCGTCGCGCCGCCGCCGCTGAAGCCGCGCAGGCTGTAGCTAGGGCGCAGGCGCAGGCGCGTTCCCATCGAGGGCGCGGCCGGGTTGGAGGTATCGCCGGCGCAGTGCGAGGCGGGGTGGACCCAGGCGTCGCGGGTGCTCTCGAAGGTGACGCGAATCGCGTGCTCGAGGCTGCCGCTCGCGACCTCGTCGTAGCGGACCAGGCCGGGGAAGATGGGTAGCCCGGCGGCGTCGGCCGAGGTCCATGAGTCGGGCCGCAGCGCGGTCGAGTTGAGGTCCCAGCGTGCGCCCGAGTCCGCGTTCCAGTGTGGGCTGCCTCCGCGCTCGACGAAGGCGCGGTAGAGCTCGTAGAGGACGCAGCGTGAGCGGTCGACGACCAAGACGTGCCGGTCGCCGTCGCTGCTCCGCCCGCCCTCGACGGGAGCGCCGCTTGGGACCGGGAACGGACCCGGGTCGCTCTCGTCGCCGTAGGCGGTGTAGCGGATGGGCAGCTTGCGCTGACCGGCGCCGACTACGGCGTAGGGGAAGCCGTAAGCGCGGGGCGAGCCGAAGTCGGGGTGGAGGAAATCGCCGCCTTGGGAGTTGATGTAAGCGATCGTTGCCGCCGAGTTGCGGGCAACGGGCGCCTTCGAGATGTCCTGGTTCCAAGCGGCCTGATTAGGCAGCGAGGGGGCGCGCAGGGATAGTGAGGCGGGCGGGTCGGGGAAGACCTGGCACGCACCGAGGTCCGGATAGGGCCCGAGCGCGTTGGCGTTCGCCGGGGGGAGCGCTAAGGCCAAGCAGCCCGCCAGCCCGCTAACGACGAGGGCAGCTCTCAGTAGACGTGCCGGTAGTTGAGCACCCATATGGGCCTATAACTACCGGCACGTCCGGCGGATCACGTCGGGGGCGTGCCCTCGCGAACGCGCAGCCGGCCGACCTCGAGCTCCTCGACCTCGAGCCGTCCGATCGAGGCACGCTTGATCGCCAGCTTCCCGACGGCGAGCCGCCCTATGGCAAAGCCGCCGACGGCCGCCGCGCCGACCGCCAGGGCCCCGATTGCAACTGCCCCACGAGCCTGCGCCCCGGTGGCCGAGGCCGACCGAGCCTCCGCCCGAGTGGATGCGCTCCCGCGTCGCCCAAGCATGACCCCCAACGGTAGCGCTAGATTGAAGCCACGCGGTGGACGTAGCTCAGCTGGTAGAGCTCCTGGTTGTGGTCCAGGCGGTCGCCGGTTCGAATCCGGTCGTCCACCCTTTATAGAAGGCCCTGCTAATAGCCACCTTTTGGCGGGCTGGAAATCCGGCTAGATCGCCGGTAATCGTGCTCCATTTGAGGCACTAGTGCCTCAAATCGCGCTGATTGCCTTGGATTACCGCCGATTTCCGGTCATTCCGCTACGTGGAGACCTGTGGGCTGTCCGGCTGTGGCCGAGGGTCGACCACAGCCGGATCTGACCGTCTAGCTCGCGTCGGTGTATTCCTTCTCAGCCTTCTCGAGTTCCCGCTTGAATTCGTCGCGGTCGACCTCGATTTCCTTCTCGATCGCCTTTTCGGCGCGGGTGAGCGCCTTTTCGAGTTGCTCTTCGAGGCGGGACTCCCCGATCACGAGCAGCGTTGCCTCGCCCGCGTCGATCAGGTCACCGAGTTCCTTGGCGTCGCCTCTCGCGATGCCTTTCCTGAAGTGCCCGCCAAGGCCGCCGATCACACCGCCGACCAACGCCGCAGGGACGACGGCCGGTGCCGCCAGGACTCCGATCGCGGCGCCCACGGCGATGCCGCCCCAGGCGCCGTGCTGCGTCGGCTTCTCGTGCTTCCTGACGTGAACCTTGCCGTCGTCGTCCTTGGTGACCAATGCGACGTCGTAGGTGCCCACCAGCTTGGCCGCGTGCAGCTCGAGAAGGCCCTCGTAGTCCGCCTCGGCGTCAGCGGGATTGGAATAGGTGGCTGCGTAGATAAATACTGGCTTGTCGCTCATGTCGAATCGACTTTCTGTTGGGGTTTCTTGCTCTGAGATCTCGATCGGGCAGCGTCGCTATCAGACGCCGGTCTGCGCGACGATCGTTCCTGCGTCTACCGCCTCATGCATGGTCGCGTAGTCGCGCTCGTTCTGGTCGGCGTAGGCCTCGGCGAACTCGGCGATCGCCCGGTCGAAACGGTCGCCACGACCGAGGTAGCTCGCGATTGGCACCGCGTCGCCGGAGCGCGCATGGGCGCGTGCGAGCGTCTGGCCGCAGGCCCTGGCGTACTCCGCGAGGGCCTTCGCGTTCATCAGCTCGACGAGTGCGGACCCCTTCGCGTCCCATAGCTGGCGGACGTAGTAATCGCGCTTCTTCCCGTCCGGACCGTCGGTGCGCAGCCAGCCGAGCATGATGTCGTTGGCTGCCTGGGTGAGGCGCTGCCCCTCGACCACGCGCTGCCCGTGGTTGTCGAACTCGCTCGGGCCGAGGAAGGGCTCGAGCACCGAGGCCTCCGCCTCCTTGAACTGCAGAAAGAGCGGGTCGTTTGGACCTCTGCGACCGATCAGCAGCGCAATCCAGGCTCGGGTGCCGACGCTACCGACGCCGACGACTTTGCGGGCGGAGTCGACGTAGCGGAAGCGCTCCAGCAATCGCTGGCGGTCGTCCGCCAGCGTGCTGCGGTAGGTCCGGAGCATGGTGTGGATCGCCTCGTCGAGCAGCGCGTACTCGTCGGGCTTGAACAGATCGCGGGTTGCAGTCACCACCGGCGGATCGCTGCGGATGCGCGGCTCTCCGTCGACGATCTCGGTCAGCTTGCCGAAGGCGCGGATGCTGTCCTTCGAGCGCGCCTTCGCGATGTTCTTTTCGACGCGCTTCATCTGCTTCGCCGACGCGGCTGCGGCGAACTGCTCGACCAGCTCGTCCACCGAGATGCGGGTGTACCAGAGGTCGAGATCGGCCATCGACGCGTAGCCGTGCATCGCCTCGCGGTAGGCACGGGCCGCGGTGGCGTTGATCGCGGCCCGCTGGGAGGCGCTGAAGCCGCGGTCGCGCCCTGCCACCGCGAAGCTGGCGACGAGCCGCTTCACATCCCACTCGAACGGTCCCGGCAGCGTCTCGTCGAAGTCGTTGACGTCGAAGACGAGAGACCGGTCCGGGGCGGCGTAGGCACCGAAGTTCGAGAGGTGAGCATCGCCACAGAGCTGGGTATGCAGGCTGGTTCGCGGTATGCCGGCCAGGTCTGAGGCCATCAGGTAGGCGGCCCCGCGGTAGAAGGTGAAGGCCGAGACGAGCATGCGGCCGTAGCGGATCGGGACCAGCTCGGGGACGCGGGAGGCGGACTGTTGCTCCAGCAGCTCGACCGGGCTCGGCCGATCGGCGGATGGGCCCCAACTGGCGTGAGCGCCTCGCGGCACCTCAGCGCGGGCGGCTCGCCCGAGCGCGATGCGCTCCGCTACGTCGGGATGCTCGACTGGTGCCTTCTTCTTGTTCACCAGGTCAACTCGATCTCCAGCTCGCGCTCGTCGCTCTCCACCTCGAGCTCGATCTTCAGCTCGACCTCGTCCGGCACGTTGACGGTGAAGTGGGTGCCGCCGCGGTCGAACTCGATCTCGTTGTGGCGCGCGAGCATGTCGGCGAGTTTGTGAAGCCGCGCGGCGACCTCCTCGCGACTGAGGCGCTCCTTCTGCTCTACGGAGAAGATGTCCATCACTGCTCCTTCGTTGTGGTTTCCGTCGTGGAGTTTGGTGCCGCTCGGGTCCCAGCGCGCAATGGATCGCGACCGATTGCCATTCGTGCCAGGGCGCGAGCGCTTTGCGCGAGCCCATCTGGCAGTGTGGCCGAGGGCGACGCACCGGGGTGTTGGCGTGCGACACGCACGCGCAGAACGCCGGGGCGGACGTGGAATCGCAGGGGTGGCTGGAGCCGCACGGCCTCTCCGTCGATGCCTGCCGGGACGGGGTGGTCGGCGTTGACCTCGAAGGCCGGTGCGGACCAGTCCCGCCACGGTCGCTGCGTCCGTCGCCCGCCGCCGGTCGGAGCCCCGACGATCGCGATCCCGAGCAGCGCGTCGTCGATGCGCGGGCGGGTGCCGGAGCCGACTGCCTTGCCGAGTCGGTAGCGGTTGTTGGAGACGAGGATCGCGATGCCCGCGGAGTGCTCATGCCCGCCGGGTCCCGTCCAGCGGAGGTTGAGCCCGGCTCCATCGGGACCGAGCGCCTCGGGCATGGTGTCGAGCAGGGTGCGTAGCTTCGCGTTGCGGTAGCCGCTGCGCTGAACCGCCTCGGCGTAGAGCCCGAGCGAGACGTTGTTGACGAACACGCGCCCGTTGACCTCGGCGAGGTCGACCTGGTGCTCGCCGCCGTCGACAAAGGCGTCGAGCGCGCCGACGACGTCTTCGCGGTCGACGCCGAGATCGAGCGCGAAGTGGTTGCGAGTGCCCGCGGGTATGCACGCATAGGGGAGGTCCAGCTCCGCCGCGATCGCCGCCACCACCGCCTGGGAGCCGTCGCCGCCGGCCATCGCCAGCCCATCGGCGCCGCCTGCGACCGCATTGCGCACGAGCTGCTCGAGATTCTGACCGGGCCTCAGCTCGACCGGCTCGATCCCGCGCGCTCGCGCCTCTTCCGCGAGCGAGAACTTCTCTGCCTTGCCGCCGCCTGACTTCGGGTTGAAGAACAGCACCGGCCGTCGCGGCGCGGGCCGCGACGGCAAGCGCACGCGCACGTTGAACGCGGCGTGCGCTAGGG
>JBAREU010000175.1:0-11476 GCA_049796515.1 Solirubrobacterales bacterium | reverse complement strand
GCCGGGGCCTGCGCACGGCGACGAAGGCGCTGGCCGTCGTCGCAGTCCTCGCCGCGGTCGCCTTCGGCGCCTGGTATGCCAACCGCCAGGTCTGGTTCCTCGGCACCGACGAGGGTGGCCGAGCCGCCCTCTACCGCGGCCTTCCCTACGAGCTTCCCTTCGGCGCGAAGCTCTACGAGGAGCGCTACGCCAGCCCGGTCCAGACCGAGGCGCTACCGCAGCGAAGGCGCGAAGCGGTTACCGGCCATGACGTCCGCTCGCGTGATGACGCCGTCTCGTTGATCGAAGACATCGAACACAGCCAGGGGATTCCTTGAGGAGCGCACGGAACCGGGAGCTCCTCGCCCTGATCCCGGTCGCGCTCTTGCTCAGCGCCGGCTTCGCCGCGGTCTTCGCCGAGGAGCAGGCCAGGCTCGGCAATCTCAGCCTCGTCTACGGGGCCTACTTCCTCGCCATCTGCCTCGCCGCCCACGTCTACCTGCGCCTGCGCCTACCCAACGCCGACCCCTACCTCTTCCCGCTGGTCGCCCTGCTGACCGCCTTCGGCCTGGTGATGATCTACCGGATCGACGAGGAGCTGGCGCGCGATCAGGCCAACTGGTTTGTGCTCGGCCTCCTCCTTTTCGCTCTGACGATCCACTTCTTGCGCGACTACGACGTGCTCGAGCGCTATCGCTACACGATCGCCGGGGCCGGGCTGTTGTTGCTGCTGGCGCCGCGGCTGCCGGGGATCGGCCAGCAGGTCAACGGCGCCTACCTCGGGGTGAAGCTCGGACCGCTCGCCTTCCAGCCGGCCGAGTTCTCGAAGATCTGCATCGTCATCTTCCTCGCCAGCTACCTGCGCGAGCACCGCGAGGTGCTGATCGTCGGCGCGCGTCGGGTGCTCGGGGTCACCCTGCCACCGCTCAAGCACCTCGGCCCGCTGCTCGTCGTCTGGGGCGCCTCGATGTTCATGCTCGTCTTCATCCGCGACCTGGGCAGTTCGCTGATGTTCTTCGCCGCCTTCCTCGCCCTGCTCTACGTGGCGACGGGTCGCTTCTCCTTCGTCGTCATCGGCATGGCGATGTTCCTGGTCGGCGCCTGGTTCTTCGCCTCCACCGTGCCGCACGTCCACGACCGGGTCGAGATCTGGCTCGATCCCTACCAGGACCCGACCGCGAGCGGGTACCAGATCCTGCAGTCGATCTTCGCCCAGGCCGACGGCGGGCTCTTCGGCAAAGGCTTCGGCCAGGCGCTGATCACGATCCCCGGCACGGACGACGCCTTGCTGCCGGCGGCGCAGACCGACACGATCTACTCGCTGATCGTCAACGAGGTCGGTCTCTTCGGTGCCAGCGCGGTCGTCCTCACCTACCTCTTGATCACCGCCCGCGGCTTCAAAATCGCCCTGCTCGCCGACGACGGCTTCTCGAAGCTGCTGGCGACCGGGCTGACTGCGGTCTTCGCCATCCAGGCCTTCGTCATCATCGGCGGCGTCACCCGGGTGATCCCGTTGACCGGCGTCACCCTGCCCTTCATCAGCTACGGCGGCAGCTCGATCGTCGCCAACTTCGTCCTGCTGGCGTTGCTGCTCCTAATCTCCGATCGCGCCCGGCGTGAGGCGGCGGCGCCGCGCGGCGCCTTCGCCCTCGAGGGCGCGTAGCGATGAACCGGCAGATCGTCAAGCTCTTCGGCCTGATCGTCGTCCTCTTCGCGGTCCTCGTCGCCTTCACGTCCTGGTGGTCGGTCTTCGACGCGGAGGCGCTAAAGGATAAGCAGGCCAACAAGCGGCCCCTGCTCGAGCAGCAGCAGATCGAGCGCGGCCGCATCCTTGCTGCTGACGGCACCGTCTTGGCGCGCTCGGTCGCCAAGGGCCGCGGCGACGCGACGCGCTACGTTCGCCGCTACCCGGAAGGGGCGCTCTACGGGCACCCGATCGGCTATAGCTTCGTGCGCGAGGGCGACAGCGAGTTCGAGAAGTTCCACAACGACGAGCTGGTCGGCGAGGGCTCCGAATTCGGCTCGATCCTCGACGAGCTGCGCGGAGTGCAGCAGGAAGGCAACGACATCGTCACCAACATCGACGCCGAGGCCCAGCGGGTAGCGCTGGAAGATCTCGAAGCGGCCGGCTTCGGCGCCGTGGTCGCGATCGAGCCCAGCACCGGTCGGGTGAGGGTTCTGGCCTCGAACCCCCCCTATGACCCCAACCGGATCCCGTTCGAACTGGCGGAGCTGAACCGGAACACGTTCGAAACGCCGCTGCTCGACCGCGCCACCCAGGGCCTCTACCCTCCCGGCTCGACCTTCAAGGTTGTCACCGCCGCCGCCGGCCTCGACAGCGGGGCGATCACGCCGGAAACGACGATCGATGCCCCCGGCACGATCGAGGTCCAGGGACAGCCTCTCTCCAACGACTTCAACCAGGACTTCGGCGCGATCTCCCTCGACACCGCGCTGACCAACTCGGTCAACACCTGGTTCGCCCAGCTCGGCGAGCAGCTCGGCCCCGAGACGATGTTCGAGTACATGGACGCCTTTGGCTTTGGCTCGACGCCGGCCATCGACCTCCCCGAGGATCAGGTCTACACGAGCGGCGTATTCAGCGACGGTGAGCTGCTCGGCCGCAACGACCCAGTCGACATCGCCCGCGTCGCCTTCGGCCAGGAGCGGCTGGCGGTGACGCCGCTGCAGATGGCTGAGGTAGCGGCGGCGGTCGCCAACGAGGGCCGTCTGATGAAGCCGCAGATCTGGAGCCGTGTGATCGACCCCGACGGGCGCGTGATCGACCGGCTCGACCCCTCCCAGTACAGCCAGCCGATCGATGAGCAGACGGCGGCGGAGCTGACCACGGCGATGGAAGGCGTGGTCAGCGAAGGCACCGGGACCAACGCGGCGATCTCCGGCATCGCCGTCGCCGGCAAGACCGGTACGGCCGAAACGCCCTTCAACGAAAGCTGTGGCGGCGGCAGCGAAGAGAACCAGGCATGGTTCATCGGCTTTGCCCCGGCCGACGACCCCCAGATCGCGATCGCCGCGACGGTCGAGTGCACGACCGCCTTCGGCGGCGACATCGCCGCGCCGATCTTCCGCGACGTCGCTGAAACGATCCTCAACAACGAAGGGAGCTGAGATTGTCGCCTGAAGTTGGCGAGGGAACCACGATCGACGGCCGTTACCGGTTGCTGCGTCGGATCGGTTCGGGCGGTATGGCTGACGTCTGGCTGGCCGAGGATTCGCACCTGCAGCGACGGGTGGCGCTGAAGATCCTGCACGGCCGCTTCGCCCAGGACCGCGAATTCGTCGAGCGCTTCCGTCGCGAGGCCGAGGCTGCCGCTGGCCTTTCGCACCCCAACATCGTCGCCGTCTACGACCGCGGCGACGTCGAAGGCACCTACTACATCGCGATGCAGCTGCTCGAGGGCCGCTCGCTGAAGGAGCTGATCGACGCGGGGCTGAAACCGGAGCAGTCGGCGAGCTTGATCCGGCAGGTGCTCGAGGCGGCCGGCTACGCACACCGCCACGGCGTCGTCCACCGCGACCTCAAGCCGCAGAACGTGATCGTCGACGATGAGGGCAAGGCGACCGTCACCGACTTCGGCATCGCCCGCGCCGGCGCCTCGGAAATCACCCAGGCGGGTTCGGTGATGGGCACTCCGCATTACCTCTCGCCCGAGCAGGCCCAAGGCCAGGAGGTGACCGCGGTCTCCGACCTCTACTCGGTTGGCGTGATGCTCTATGAGGCGCTTGCCGGACGGGTTCCGTTCGAGGCCGACTCGGCGGTTGCGATCGCGATGAAGCAGGTCTCGCACACACCGCAGCGGCCGAGCTCGATCGCCCCGGCCGTCTCGCCGGCCCTCGATGCGGTAACCATGCGGGCGCTGGAAAAGGACCCCGGGCAGCGCTTCCAGAGCGCCGAGGCGTTCATTGCCGCGCTCGATGCGGCCGGTCGCGATCCAGGCGCCGAGCCGGGAGGGACCGCGGCCTTTGCGCCACTGCCGGCCCCGGTCCTCGCTGAGGGAGCAGAGGCCGCCGAAGACCTCGGCGACGAGGATGAGCGCAAGCGCCGGCGCAGGAAATGGGCTCTGCTCGCCGTCGCGATCCTGATCGGCGCGCTGTTGGGCTTTGCCCTGACGCGTGACACGACGACCGACGTCCCCGGTGTGACCGGCAATCAGCTCGGCGTGGCGATCGCCCTGTTGGAACAGAACGGCTTCAAGGTCGGCGAGGTCGATCGCGTGCGGCGAGAAGTGGCCGCCAACACCGTGTTGGAGCAGGACCCCCCCGCGGGCAGCACCTCGCTCGACTGCGCCTTCCTCAGCTTCTTCTGCTCGAAGCCGAAGGTGGCGCTGACGGTCAGCGACGGCCCCGGCAGCGCCCCGGTGCCGGCAGGATTGGCTGGCCTGAGTCAGGAGGAAGCGGTGGAAAGGGTAGAAGAGGCAGGCTTCGTCGCGCAGGTCGAGATGGTCAACTCCGACCAGGTCGAAGCCGGTCTCGTGATCCGTTCCGACCCGTCGGGAGGGGCGACCGCGACCCGCGGCACGACGGTCGTCCTCACAGTCTCCAAGGGCCAGAAGCTGGCCAAAGTGCCGGTGCTGGTGGGGACGCAGCGGTCGGTCGCGGTGCAGCAGATCCGTGGCCGCGGCCTGACCCCGAGCGTCGAAGAAGAAGAAAGCACGAAGCCGGAAGGTCAGGTGATCACTCAAGCGCCGAGCGCCGGCTCGGAGCTGCCGCGCGGATCGACCGTATCCATCGTCGTCTCCAGCGGGCAACGCCAGGCGAAGGTGCCGAACGTGATCGGCAAAGAACGTGCGGAGGCAGTGGAACTGCTGCGCGACGCCGGTATCGAACCCGAAGTCCAGGAAGAGGAAACGGAAGTGCCGGCTCAGGTCGGCCGGGTCACCGACCAGTTCCCGCCGCCGGGCGCCGAAGTCGAACCGGGATCGAGCGCGACCGTGGTCGTCGGCAAACGCGCCGCGGAAAGCGAAAGCGAAGCGGAAGCCGAATGAAGGTTGCGGTCCTCTGCGGCGGGCGATCCTCCGAGCACGACGTCTCGCTGCGCTCGGGCGAGGCGGTCGCGCGCGGCCTGGAGGAGGCGGGGCACGAGCCGTTGCTGGTGACGATCGCCCGCGACGGCGGTTGGAGCTTCCGCGGCGCGCCGGTCGAGCTCATGCCGGCCGCCGGGTTGTTCGGCGCAGACGCCGCCTTCCCGGCCCTGCATGGCCCCTTCGGCGAGGACGGCAGCGTGCAGGGAGTGCTCGAGTGGCTCGACGTCCCCTACGTCGGCTCCGACGTGCTCGCCTCGGCGGTCTGCATGGACAAGCTGACGCTGAAGCGGCTCTTTGCCCAGGCCGGTCTGCCGCAGGTCGAGTTTGCCGGCGTGGGGGAGGCCGGGTGGCGCGAGCGCTGCGAGGCGATGGGGCTGCCGCTCTGGGTCAAGCCCTCGCGACTCGGCTCGAGCGTCGGCATCAGCAAGGTCGAGTCGCTGGGGGAGAAGCTCGACACCGCCGTGGATCTGGCCCTGCGCCACGACCCGCGGGTGATCGTCGAGGCGCACGCCGCCGGCCGCGAGGTCGAGTGCTCGCTGCTCGGCAACGAGCGGGTCGAAACCTCGCTGCCGGGCGAGGTGATCGCCCACGGCGATTGGTACGACTACGAGACCAAGTACAGCGATGGCGGCATGGAGCTGCGCGTGCCAGCGTCGATCCCAGGGGAGCTGGTGACCTCGCTGCGCGAACTTGCCGTCGATGCGTTCGAGCTGGGCGGTTGCGCCGGCCTCGCCCGCTGCGATTTCTTCCTCGAAGCCGATGGCAGGGTGCTGGTCAACGAGATCAACACCATGCCCGGCTTCACCGAGACCAGCGTCTACGCCAAGCTCTGGGAGGCCACCGGCCTCGCCTACCCGGACCTATGCGACCGCCTTGTAGACCTCGCGATCGAGCGCCACGCGAAGTCCCGCTCGCACGAGTTCTGATCAGTCGAGCAGCTCGATGTCGCTGATCTCGATCTGGTAGCGGCCGGGCTGGTCGCGGGCTTCGGAGGCCTTGGTGAACCAGAGCAGGAAGTAGGTCGAGGGCTCCGGGACGCTGAGGCCGATCTCCTGGGTCTCCTCGGCTTCGCTCGCTTCCCCAACCGGTTCGCCCCAGCCGCTGAGTTCCGAGGGGGGCCCCGCCGGGGCGGCGTAGACCTGGGCGTCCCAGCCCGGCGTGGGGGTGCGGACGATCATCCTGGCCGGAGTGGCTGGGGAGTTGGCGGTGACGTAGACGCCGACACCGGCGTTGGGGCCCGTCTTGGTCCCTTCGAAGGTTTCCGAGTCGTAGTGCTCGGTTTCCCAGGCGGTGCCGGTCGGGTCGCCGTCGGCCGCGAGTTCGACCTTGCTGCCGACCTCTTCTTCGTCACCCTGAGGGTCGTAGTCGGTAGCCCCGGCCAGCGAGATGTTGCCGCCCTTGCCCTGGTTGGCACCGCCCCCCCCGATCCCGCTCGAGATCAGCTGCACCGCAAGCAGGGCACCGCCGCCGACGAGGACGAGGATCGCGATCGCCGCCCAGGACCAGCGCGCCCGGCCGGAGAGCTTGCGCTTCGGCGGCGGCACCGCGTCGAGCACGCTGGTCGCCTCGCCGGTGGTCGAGCCTGCCCGCGCTGCCTCGACCTCGAGCGCGGTCTGCAGGTCGTCGATCATCTCGCCGACCGTCTGGTAGCGCTCGGCCAGGTTCTTCGCCGTCGACCGCTCGACCACCAGTGCCACCGCCGCCGAGGCCTCCGGTCGGCGGCGCTGCACGTCGGGCAGTTCCTCGTTGACGTGTTTCATCGCCACGCCAACCTGGCTGTCGGCGTGGAAGGGCACCTGGCCAACGAGCATCTCGTAGAGGACGACGCCGAGCGAGTAGATGTCGGAGCGCGGATCGACCCCTTTGCCCATCGCCTGCTCGGGGGCGACGTAGTCGGTGGTGCCCAAGACGCGCCCCGTCGCCGTCATCCCGTCCTGTTCGAGCTGCCGCGAGATGCCGAAGTCAGTCAGCTTGGCGCGACCCTCCTCGTCGATCAGTACGTTCTGCGGCTTGATGTCGCGGTGGACCATGTTGCGGGCGTGGGCGACGCTGAGCCCGCGCGCGACCTCGATCGCGTAGGCGATCGCCTCCTGCGTGTCGAGCGCGCCGACCCGGCCGATGCGCTGCTTCAGCGTCTCGCCCTTGACGTATTCGAAGACGATGTAGGGGTGGCCGCCGTCCTCGCCGGCGTCGATCACCGCGACCACGTTGGGGTGGGTCAGCTTGGCCACCGCTCGCGCCTCCTGGCGGAAGCGCTGCAGCTGGTCCTCCTGCTCGGACATCTCGCGGTGCATCACCTTGACCGCGACCGCCCGGTCGAGCGTCTCGTCCCGCGCCAGGTAGACGGTCGACATGCCGCCGCTGCCGAGCTTTGCCTCCAGCCGGTAGCGGCCGGAGAGAACAGTTCCGATTATCGAGCTGGAGGGGCGGGTGTCCATCTAGCTGGGCATATTGTCGGGCACGGGTTGGCTCTGCTTTTCGCGGGCTTCACGCCTCGGCCTTCTCGTGGGCGCTCCCTCCCGCGCCACCGCCGGCATCCTCGCGCCCGCCCACTTACGATAGGGGCCGCCGGGCACGCGATCCGCGGCCTACACGGAGGAGGGCGCCACCATGATGCAAGCGTTTCCGAAGCTCAGGAGGTGGGTCGCCGCCGGCTACCGCGGCGGCGCGTCGAAGCGGTTTGCCTTCTTCGCCGCGGGCCTCGCGGTCTTTTTGCTCACCGCGGTGCTTTTCGTCTATGCCGTGCTGCCGGGCCTCGCCGTGGACGATGCCGACCTCACCCCCAACCAGCGCCTGGAGCGGAGACACGACGCGCGGACCGCCGGACTTCAGGCCCTCGCCGGCGCCGTCCTTGCCCTCGGCGGTGCCTTTACGGCATTCAGCATCCTCAGCAACAGGGAGGCCCAGCTCGACGAACGGTTCGCTCGCTCTCTCGATCTCCTGGCCGACAAGGACCCTTACGTAGCCCGGGGGGCGGTGTACTCACTGGAGCGAATCGCGGCTCAATCGAGCTTCGACCGCACGGCGGTTGTCGACGTCCTGGCGGGATACCTTCGGGACCGCAACCCGGTGGATCGGGGGAAGGCCTTCAAGAAAGCGGGCTCCGAGGCCGAGGCCGCGCTCAACGTGCTCAGCCGGGTGAAGGAGCTTCCCGGCAGCCCCATCCCCAAGTTGCACGGGACCGATTGGAAAAAGAGACAGCTGCCGGGGCAGAATCTGAGCGGTGTGCTGTTCACTGACGCCAATTTTGAAGAAGCGGACCTGACCGGAGCCGACCTTCGGAACGCGACCCTGACTCGAGCGAAGCTGCGAGGCGCCGAATTGAAGGGCGCCGACCTACGTGGAGCCAATCTCGCGCTGGCCGATCTAACCGATGTCCTTTTGATGGACGCCAGACTGTCGGGCGCCTACCTCGGCGGCGCGACACTGATGGAAGCGCTGGTCATGGAGGGAACCGAACTGGACGGCACCGATTTCGGCGCCGCCGATCTGGAGGGTTTTCAGATACTCGGTGCGGACCTGTCGCGGGCCACTCTCAACTTCGCTATGACCGCCGGAGCGAGGTATACGCCGCCCACCGTCTTTCCAAACGGCTTCAACCCGGATGCTCACGGGATGAAGTGCGAATACGAAGCCGAAACCTCGCCCCACTGAGGGCTGGCCGGACCGGTTTAGCCCGACGGCTCGCTCGCTCGCCCGATCCTCTGTGCTTTCGGGTGGTGGCCCCGCAGCAGGTCGAGCGCCGCCGCCTCATCCTCCGCGGCGACAACACAGCAGAAGCCGCAGCCCATGTTGAAGACGTCGTGCATCTCCTCGGCGCTCACATCGCCCCGCTCCTGGATCAGCTCGAAGATCGGCGGCACCGGTAGCGGGTCGTCGATCTCGTAGACGACCTCGGCGGCGAGGCGGAGCAGGTTGCTCAGGCCGCCGGAGGTGATGTGGGCGAGGCCGCGCACGTCAACCTCGGAGCGCAACAGCTCTAGCACCGGCTTGACGTAGATCTCGGTCGGCTCCAGCAGGACGTCGCCGAGAGGGCGGCCGAGACGCCCTTCCGGGTCTTCGTCGAGCGGGATCCCCTCCAGCGCCGAGCGGGCCAAGGTGTAGCCGTTGGAGTGGATGCCGGATGAGGGTAGGCCGATCACGGAGTCGCCCACCTCCACCGCCGACCCGTCGACGATTTCGTCGAGGGCGACGGTGCCGAAGCAGGCGCCGGCGACGTCGAAGCCGCGCACCATGTCACCGAGCTGGGCCAGCTCGCCGCCGGGGATCTCGACCCCAGCCAGTTCGGCTCCGCGTGCCAGGCCGACGCCGATCTGCTCGCAGACCTTCGGGTCGGCGCGCTCGATCGCGATGTAGTCGAGCATCGCCAGCGGCTCGGCGCCGACGCAGATCACGTCGTTGACGTTCATCGCCACGCAGTCGATCCCGACCGTGTCGAAGCGGCCGAGCTGCTCGGCGACCAGCAGCTTGGTCCCGACCCCGTCGGTGGAGAGCGCGATCCCGGTGCGGTCGTCGATCCGGATCACGCTCGCGTAGTGCCCCGGCAGCGGCACCTGCCGCGAGGGTCGCCCCAGCTCGATCGCCCCCAGCGCGCGCACCAACCCGGCGACCGCGGAATCCGCCGCCCCCTGGTCGACCCCGGCCTTCGCGTAGGCGTCGTCGCTCATGCGGTCGATTCTTTCAGGCGCTTCGGTAGGTCGGGGGCGGGCTCGAAGATGTACCTTCGGCCTCTGCGTCGTTGCACCAGCAGTCCTCGATCGACGAGGCCCCGCAGGTCGGACCGAGCCGTCTCGTGAGACACCCGATGGCTGGTTGAATGACTGTCGAAGGAGTAGGACGCACCGGCGTCGCGCACCGCATCGGTCAGCAAGGCAAGCTGACGTCCGTTGAGATAGTCCGTCCCCTGCAGGAGCCTCTCGACGTCCTTGACCTCGGCAGTCTTGCGTTGCAGGTAGGCATGGAGGTCGTCGATCGCTCGCGCGATCAGGTCGAGTTGATGGACCAAGAAGTAGGTCGTGTCGCCGCCGTCGGTCTCGGTCTCCATGAACGCCTGGGCGTACTTCGCCGGGGCGTTGCGTATGAGGCGCGAGATCGGCAGGTACTCCGCCAGCCAGTAGCCGCGTACCCGCATCAGCCAGAAGAAGAGGATCCGCGCCGTCCGGCCGTTGCCGTCCTCGAAAGGGTGGTCATAGGCGAGCCAGAAGTGCAGGAGGATTGCCCGCACCACCGGGTGGACGAACCGCCCATCGTCATCCCCTTCATTGGCGAACTCGCACATCGACCGCACTCGTCCCGGAAGCTGCTCGGCGGGCGGCGGAACGTGGATTCGGTTACCGCCGTCGCGGTCGAAGACGGCCACCCGGGGCTCGCCGGGCCGCTGGAGGCGTCCCGCTGCTGAGGGATCGTCGAGGGTTCCCTCGGTGACGAGCCGGTGCAGTTCCAATACCGACCGCGGACTCAGGCTCTCGCCCATCTCCTCGCGCATGAACTGCAGGGCCCGGTAGTTGTTGACGATCATTCGCTCGCTACGGTCCTCGGGCTCGCGCCCGCTGCGCAGCATCTCCTTGGCCACTACGCGTGAGGTCGTGGCGCCCTCGAGCTGGCTCGAACGGATCGCCTCCTCCATCAGTGAGTTGACCAGGTACCTCCGCCCGGCGCGCCTCTCGGAAGTCACCACCTCGTCCATCGCAACCTCTCCGCTGCAGCGCTGGTCGATGTAGTGCAGTCGGCGGAGCATGCTGTCGAGCACTCCATAGCTGAAGGGCCGCCCTTCCGGATCGGTCAACGGGAGCGCCCGGAGGTCGCCTTGCCGTGCCAATTTGACTTTGAGCCACCACTGCTTGCTCGTCAGACCGGTGGGGGGCTCCAGTCTCTGAAGCTTGTTCCAGTGGAGGTATCCCCCCCGGCTCGGATTCTCGGCTGCCCGCAGGGCGGCCGTGACTTCATCCCCGCTGAGGTCGGCCAGCAGGGTCGAGATGGATGGCGCTTCCGCTACGTACACTTCAACTCCAAGCTAATTCCAAGTTTCTCCAAGTTTTGGAGTTGTAGCACAACTCCAAGCTAATTCCAAGTTTCTCCAAGTTTTGGAGTTAGCTACGCCGGAGCTTCCCTAGGACTACCACCGCTAGCCCAGCCCGGTACACCGCATAGGGCCACAGCGCTTTGTCGCGCTCCACCAGGCGGATCAGGCGCTGGGAGGCGAGGGTGGAGGCAAAGGAGGCGGCTACGCCGAGGGCCATCGAGCGGCGTAACCCGGGGGAGGCGCCGCGGCGCCGCAGGCGCTCTCCCTTGAGGATCGTGGCGCCGACGATGATCGGCAGGGCGATCGTGCGCGAGAGCAGGTTCGCCTGGTCGCGCGAGAAACCGCGCCAGCGGGCGGCCGCGAGGGTGATCCCGTTGCGCGAAACACCCGGCGCGAGCGCGGCCGCTTGGGCGACGCCAAGGGCCAGTCC
>JBAREU010000174.1:0-5734 GCA_049796515.1 Solirubrobacterales bacterium | reverse complement strand
GAATCCGGGCGGGCGCAGCAGCGCGCGGCGGGCGGCGACGTAGTACTGCGCAACGGCACCGCTGGCGAGAGTCACCTCGCCAATCACCAGCGAATGCTCGCGCAGCTCGGCGAGCAGTGTGCGTTTGGCGGCGTCGAGGTCCGCCACGTCAAAAGACGAAGATGTCTTCGCCGTACTCGATGCGCTCGTAGATCTCCGGCTGGTCGGCGATGAAGGTGCGGATGCAGCCGTGACTGGCGGGGTAGTCGGGCACGGATTCGTAGCCGTGCACGGCATAGCCGCCGTAGAAGTAGAAGGAGTAGTACATGCCGTGCGAGTTGTAGCCCGGTTCGGTCCGGATGAACTCGAAGTGGCCGGTGACGGTCGGGGTCGAGGACTTGCCCGAGGAGATCGGGTAGATCGCGTAGGGCTTGTCGTCCTTGGCGAAGACGAGCACCTGCTTGCCGAGTGGCGCCTCGACGTGGCGGCCAGCACCGGGGTGGCGCACGCGGTAGCCGCCACGGCCAGCGAAGGCGCGCTTGACCAGGCCCTTGCCGGCGCGCATGCTGCGGGTCATGTCGTTGACTTTGCGGTAGGCGAGCACGCCGCGCGCCGTCTTGCCGGCGAAGCAGCGACCGCTGTTGGCGATGTAGCCCATCTTGCGCATCGCCTTCTTGAAACCGACGACGACGTCGCCGCACTGGCCCTGGTGCAGAGCGGGGAAGCTGACCTTCCAGCTCTTGCGCACGGTGCCGTCGCCGCCGAGCGCCGCGGTCGGCGCGTGGCGGGCGCTGACCGCGTACTTGCCCGCCTCCTCGATGCGGATCTTCGCCCGGAAGACGCCCTTGCCGGCCTTGCCCTTGCGCAGCTTCACCGTCCTGCGCTGGACGCGGCGACCGTCGAGGTAGAAGCTGACCTCGACCCGCTGGCCGGCGACGAAGGGCTTGACCGTGCCGATCGCAGGCACCGTGCTGTAGATCCGCGCCCGCCCGTCGTCCAGGTGGCCGACGTGCGTGATCTTCACCGTCGCCTCGGGTGGCCTCTTCGGTGGAGCAGCCACAGCGACCGTCGGAAGGAACATCGCTGCGGCAAGTGCGAGCCCGGGAACCAGTCGTCTGATCATCGGCGACATTCTGTCGCACGGTTCGGCGGGGACGCCGATCACTGTCCGATCAGGGCCACCGAGTTATTGAGCATGTGCAGGACGATTCCCGGGACGATCGAGCCGGTCTTCTCGTAGAGCAGGCAGAGGATGAAGCCGAAGGCGATCAGCGGCGGGACTGCGCTGAGGCCGGTGAGGGCATGCAGGCCGCCGAAGATCAGGGCGGCGACGAAGGCCGCGGCGATGCGGGGCATGCGGTTGCGCAGGCCGCCGAAGAGCATGCCGCGGAAGCAGATCTCCTCGCTGATCGGCGCCGCGATCACGATCAGCAGGATCTGCACCGGCAGCGCGCCGAAGCCCTCGGCGATGTCCTCCTGTTCGGGCACGCCGAAGATGCCCGCGTAGAGCGCGGCGAAGACGAGGTAGGCGCCGATCGACGCCGCCATCCACTTCAGCGCGTTGCCCGGCCGGAAGCCCCGCACGCCGAGCCGGCGCAGGATCTCCCCCAGCGTCGGCGCGCCCCAGCGCGCCGCGATCGCCATCGGCACCAGCAGGAAGGCGAGCGCGGTCGCGAGCTGCACGATGACGCTGGCGCTGGTGCTGAGGTCTCCTTCGCCCGGGCTGTCGACGATGATCGCCGGGATCCCGAGCACGATCCCAGTCCCTAAAGCTAAAAGCACCCCAAGAATGGCGGCCCCGGGCCCCCAATTCGCATTCAGAAAAGGAGTCGGGGGTGGCCCCGAGGGAGCCTCCCCCCGGCACCGCGGAGTGGTCTCGCCGCGAAGCGGCACTGAATTAAACCCGCCTCCGGCGGGTTTTAGGCTCCATCGGGGCCACCCCCGACTCCTCCTGCGGCTAACTTGACGCTCATGACGCCGGCAGTCTCCCAGGTCTCGCGGTCCACCAAGACCCGCCTGCGCTTCCTGCGCCGCCTCACGATCCTGGTCATCTTCATCGTCCTGGCGGCGATCGCGATCGCCCAGTTCACCGAGCTGAAACGGCTCGCCACCGGCATCCTCGCCTCGACCGCGGTGCTGGCGGCGATCATCGGCTTCGCCGCTCAGCACACGATCGCCAACATGGTCGCCGGCGTGCAGCTGGCGATCTCGCAGCCGTTCCGGATCGGCGACCGCGTCTCCTTCGAAGAATCCGAGGGCCGCGTCGTCGACATCACCCTCTCCTACACCTACGTCGACCCCGGCGACGGCACCGCCGTGGTCATCCCCAACCAGTTGCTGGTCGAAGGGGTCATTCACAACCTCTCCACCGCCGACACGCAGGCCTGAGCGCGCGCCTGGGCGTAGAGCGGCCCGGAGTACGCTCTCTCGCATGACGCAGCGCAAGCGCCGACGTCAACGGCACAGGGGCGGGGTGCCGAGCAAGCTGCTCTTCATCGCCGCCGGCGCCTTCGTCCTGCTCGCCCTGGTGACGATCGGCGTCGCTTCCTGGGTCCTCGACGTCGCCGCCGAGGCGCCCTCGCTCGCCGCCTGCAAACCGGTCGAGAAGGGGGGAAACACGACGATCTACGCCGGCGACGGCAGCAAGCTGGGGATCGTCCGCTCCGAAGAGGCGCGGGCGCCGGTCTCGATCGACCGTGTGCCGAAGAGCCTGCAGCGAGCGACGGTCGCGATCGAGGACGAGCGCTTCTACGAGCACGGCGGCATCGACCCCGAGGCGATCGCCCGCGCTGCGCTGAAGAACCTCGAAGCCGGCAGGACCGTCGAGGGCGGCTCGACGATCACCCAGCAGCTCGTCCGCAACCTCTGCATCCGCAACCCCGCCCGCGACCTCGAGCGCAAGATCATCGAGGCGCAGCTGGCGATCGAGTACGCCGAGCGCCACTCCAAGCGGGAAATCCTCAGCCAGTACCTCAACACGGCCTCCTACGGGACGATCGAAGGCAGCACCGCGATCGGCGTCCAGGCCGCGGCGAAGATCTACTTCTCCAGGCCGGTCTGGGAGCTGACGCTGGAGCAGGCGGCGCTGCTCGCGGGCCTGCCGCAGGCGCCGTCCGAATACAACCCGGTCCTCCACCCGCAAGCGGCGCTCGTGCGCCGCAACGCCGTGCTCGCGAAGATGGCCAGCCTCGGCTACGTCTCTCCTCAGCGGGCGCGACAGGGGCGCCAGCGGGGCCTCGGGCTGGACCTCGACCGTGGCTACTTCGAGAAGCGCCAGCCCTATTTCTTCGACTACGTCGAGGACAAGCTGATCGACCTTTATGGCGTGGAGACCGTCCGCAAGGGCGGGCTCGAGGTCCACACGACGATCGATCCGCGGCTGCAGGACGTCGGCCTGGAAGCGATGCGCACCGCTCTGCCGTATTCCGAAGACCCTTCCTCGGCGCTGGTCGCGATCGACCCCCGCAACGGTCAGATCGAGGCGATGGTCTCCAGCTCCAGCTACGAGCAGAGCAAGTTCAACCTCGCCGCGCAGGGACATCGTCAGCCCGGGTCGACCTTCAAGACCTTCGTCCTGACCACCGCGATCAAGCAGGGGATCGACCCCTACTCGACCTATTACACCTCCAAGCACCTCGACCTCGACCTGCCCGAGTGGGGTCACTGGGAAGTGAGCACCGCCGACGAGGGCTACCAGGGGACGATCAACCTGCAGCAGGCGACGGTCGCCTCCGACAACACCGTCTTCGCCCAGCTCGACCTCGACGTCGGGCCGCGGCAGGTGAAGGCGACGGCGAAGTCGATGGGGATCGAAAGCCCGCTCGACGGCATCCCCGCCGAGGGGATCGGCGGGCTGCGGATCGGCGTCTCGCCGCTGGAGATGGCCGATGCCTACGCAACCCTCGCCGCCGGTGGCATCCGCCGCAAGCCGGTCGCGATCGAGCGGGTGGTGTTCCCGGGCGGCCGCGTCGAGGAGCCGCAGCGCCCCGAGCCGCGGCGGGTCGTACCGGAAGCGGTCGCCTACGAGGTCTGGCGCCTCTTGCACGACAACATCACCGAAGGCACCGGCACCGCCGCCTACACCGGCTGCCCCGGCCAGGGCGGCAAGACGGGGACGACCGACAACTACACCGACGCCTGGTTCGCCGGCTTCCAGCCCAACCTGGCGACGGCGGTCTGGGTCGGTTATCCCGATTCCAACGAGATCGAAATGACCAGCGTCCACGGCACGACCGTGTTCGGCGGCACCTTCCCGGCTGAGATCTGGCACTCGCTCTACGCCAACGCCGAAGTCCCCTGCGAGGAATTCAGCGAGCCGCAGGAGCCGGTCAGCTGGGCGCCCTTCTACGGCCAGTTCACTACCGGCGGTCCCGGCAGCGACGACTCCCTCGTCACCGACGGCAAGGTTGGGGACAGCGAAGAGGAAAGCGAAGCGGAGAGGCTGGGCAAGGAAGCCACCGGCGGCTATGACCCGGACGCCTACGCGCCGGGCGCCGGCCAGGAACCGACCCCCGCCCCACCGCCGCCACCCGCATACGGAACCGGCGAAGGCGTCGGCGGGGGCGCCGCGGCCGGTAATTGACCCGCCCAGCTCCCGTCAAACGCGTTCGAACTTGCACTTTCCCGCCTCATAGGCGGGTAACAGCAAGTTCGACGCTGTGGCTCGTGACTGCGGTCTCGGTCGCCGCTTTCGCCGCCGTCCCCGTTCTTCTCTCGCACGACGTCTACAGCTACGTCGACTACGCGCGGCTCGGGGTCGTCCACGGCCTCGACCCCTACGTCTATCCACCAGCGGCGGCCCCATTCGACCCGGCCTATGCTCGCGTCACCTGGATCGACGCGACCAGCGCCTATGGCCCGCTCTTCATCCTGGTCACCTACCCGCTCGCCTGGCTGCCGGTCTGGCTGGCCGTGGCGACGCTGAAGGCGACGGCGGCGCTCTCGGTGCTGGCAATCGCAGTCCTCGTGGCACGCATCGCCCCCGCCCGCGGCGTAGCTCCCCTTCCAGCCGCCGCCTTCGTAGCCCTCAACCCACTCGTCTTGATCCACGTGGTCGGGGGCGCCCACAACGACGGCCTGGCGATGTTGTTGGCGACGCTCGGCGTGGCGGCGACGCTCTCGGCGCGCGAGGCAAGCGGCGGCATCGCCTTCGTAGCCGCCTTCGCAATCAAGGCCCCGGCAGTGATGGCGGCCCCCTTCGCCCTTCTCAACAGAGCGCGCATCCGACATTCACCCCACCCGGCTGTGGTGAATGTCGGATGCGCTGGGCGGGGGATCCGGCAAATGGCGCTTGGCGGTGCGCTCGCGGTGGCAGCAATCGGCTTCGCCGCCTACACCGCCTTCGGCTGGAACTGGCTCGACGCCCTCGGACTGGCGGGCGAGAACCAGAACCGCACCACCCACATGAGCGTCCCGATCACCTTCGCCCGCCTCACGGGCCTCGAACCAACTGCGGTCCGCGCAACGGCCCTGATCCTCTACGCAGCCTTTTTCCTCTACCTGCTCCTCAAGACCTGGCAGGGCGCCGATTGGCTGCGCTGCGCAGCCTGGGCCTCCTTAGCCCTCCTCCTAGCCACGTCCTGGCTCCTACCCTGGTACCTGATCTGGTCCCTACCCCTCGTAGCTCTCTCGAGGGACCGCCCTTTACAGCTACTAACGCTGGCCCTGACGGCATACCAACTCCCCGCCCGGATGCCTCTTTAGACGCACCGATTGGGGAGGAAGAGGTGTCCTCCGAACCGGCGGATACTCAGAG
>JBAREU010000173.1:0-3894 GCA_049796515.1 Solirubrobacterales bacterium | reverse complement strand
CCGCCAGGCCTGCCTCGGCTCGGTTCCGTAAGCGACATCTCGCGGGTCGCCCACGACCACGCCGTGGAGCGGGTGATCGTCACCGAGCAGGAGATGAGCGAGCCAGCAGCCGAGCGCATGATCGAGGAGTGCAAGGCGGCGGGGCTGGCGCTGACCTTCCTCCCCCAGCACTTCGGCCTGCTCGGTCCCGGGATAGAGCTGAACCGCCTCGCCGAGCTACCGGTCCTCGATTTCCGCTTCTCCGACCCGCCGCGCTCGACCGTGGCGCTGAAGCGCGGCATGGACTTGGTGATCGGCGGCGTCCTGCTCGCCCTGCTCACGCCGCTGCTGCTGGCGATCGCGCTGCTGATCCTGCTGGGCTCGGGGCGCCCGGTGCTGTTCCGGCAGCGGCGCATCGGCATGGACGGCAAGCCGTTCACGGTGCTCAAGTTCCGCACGATGGTGCCGGGGGCCGAGGAGAAGCTGGGCGAACTGGTCGACCTCGAGAAGCTCGACGAGCCGGCTTTCAAGATCGCCGACGATCCCCGAGTGACGCGGGTCGGCCGCCGACTGCGGCGCTTCAGCTTCGACGAGCTGCCGCAGCTGATCAACGTCGTCCGCGGCGATATGTCGCTGGTCGGGCCACGCCCCGAGGAGGAGGCGGTGGTCGCCCTCTACGACGAGCGCCAGCGCCTGCGCCTTGCGGTCAAGCCCGGGATGACCGGGCCGATGCAGGTATACGGCCGCGCCGACCTCACCTTCGAGGAGCGGCTGGCGATGGAGCGCGACTACCTCGACAACATCTCGGTCGCCGGCGACCTGGCGATCCTCCTGCGCACGCCGGCAGCGATCGTCCGCGGCGACGGCGCCTACTAGGACCCGATGACCGCTGGGCTCGACCTCGAGGTCGTCGTCGTCAGCCACGGCGCCGAAGGGCTGCTGCGCAACTGCCTGCGCTCGCTGCGCGAGCATCCGGCGACGGGTGAGACGCGGGTGACCGTGGTCGACAGCGGCAGCCCGGACGAGACGCCGGAGATGGTCGCGCGCGAGTTCCCCGAGGTCCGGCTTATCCGCCGCGACAACATCGGCTTCTCCGCCGCCAACAACCTCGTCCTGTGCGACAACGAGGCACGGGCGGTATTGCTGCTCAACCCGGATACCGAGGTGTACACGGGGACTCTCGACGCGGCGCTGGGACGGCTCTGGAGTGAGGAGCGGATCGGCATGGTCGGGGTGAAGCTGGTGACTGAGTCGGGGGAGCTCGACCACGCCTGCAAGCGCTCCTTCCCGACGCCGCTCGGCGCGCTCGCCCACTTCACCGGGATCGGCCGCGCCGATGGCGCTGCGAGCACGCTGAGCCAGTACCGGGCGACCGAGCTGGGCGACGACGAGCCGGGCGAGGTCGACGCGGTCAACGGCGCCTTCATGCTCTGCCGAGCGGAGGCCGTGCGCGAGGTCGGCCTGCTCGACGAGGGCTACTGGCTCTACATGGAGGACCTCGACTGGTGTCGCCGCTTCTGGGACGCCGGCTGGAAAGTCTTCTACGAGCCGGCGGGCACAGCCCTGCACGTCAAGGGCGGCTCCAGCGGCGCCCGCCGTGCCCCCCGCCAGGAGATCGCCTTCCACCGCGGCATGGGCCGCTTCTACCGCCGCTTCGAGGCAGCCGAGCACAACCCGGTCGTTAACACCGCCGTTTACACCGGGATCGCCGCCAAACTCGCCACCAGCCTCGCGATCACCGCCGTGCGCGGGCGCTAGAACGGCAAGGAGTCAGCCACTTCGCTTAGGCGGGGGGCCGCTTTGTCGCGCTCGCTTAGGAGCGGTTCGTCCACCGGCCACTCGACTCCCACATCGGGGTCGTCCCAGGCTATGCCCGACTCGGTCGCCGGGTTGTAGACGCTGGATAGCAGGTAGGTGACGTCGGCGACGTCGCTGAGCACGGCGAAGCCGTGGCCGAAGCCGACCGGGACGAAGAGCTGGCGGTGGGACTCGTCGTCGAGCTCATGGGCCTCCCACTGCCCGTACGTCGGCGAGCCACGGCGCAGGTCGACGGCGACGTCGACGATCTTGCCGCGCGGGCAGCGCACCAGCTTCGCCTGGCCCGGCTCGGTCTGGAAGTGGAGCCCGCGCAGCGTTCTCTGCGAGGAGCGCGAGTGGTTGTGCTGGACGAACTCGACGTCGATGCCGAGCTCCGCCATGCCATCGCGGCGGTAGGTCTCCACCATGAACCCGCGGGCGTCGCCGTGTACCTCGGGCTCCAGCAGGACCACACCGTCGAGCTTCGTCTCGAGCCGCCTCGGCATCAGCCCAGCGCTTTGCCGTACTGCTTCTCGTAGTACTCGCGGTACTCGCCGGAGCGGATCGGTCCCCACCACTCGTCGTTGTCGCGGTACCACTGCACCGTGCGCTCAAGACCCTCGGCGAAGTGGACCTGGGCCTCCCAACCGAGCTCGCTCTGCAGCTTCTGCGAGGAGAGCGAGTAACGACGGTCGTGACCTGGGCGGTCGGTGACGTACTCGATCTGCGACTCCTCGGCGCCGGTCAGCTCGAGCACCCGCTTGACCACTTCGATGTTCTCGCACTCGTCGGGGCCGCCGACGTTGTAGGCCTCGCCGGCCCGGCCCTTTATCAGGACCGTGTGGATGCCGCGGCAGAAGTCCTCGACGTAGAGCCAGTTGCGCACCTGCCTCCCATCCCCGTACACCGGCAGCGAGTCGCTGTGGATCGCGTTCAGGACCATCAGCGGGATCAGCTTCTCGGGGTATTGGCGCGGACCGTAGTTGTTCGAGCCGCGCACGATCGAAGCCTCGATGCCGTAGGTGTGGACGTGGGCGGAGACGAGCAGGTCGCCCGCCGCCTTGGTCGCCGAGTAGGGCGAAGAGGGGTCGAGCGGCGAGGTCTCGGTGAAGGAGCCGGACTCGATCGAGCCGTAGACCTCGTCGGTCGAGACCTGCAGGTAGCGGTCGATACCGAGCTCGCGGGCGGCGTCGAGCAGGGTGCCGGTGCCGATCACGTGGGTGCGGGCGAAGGCGTCCTGGTCGTCGATCGAGCGGTCGACGTGCGACTCGGCGGCGAAGTTGACGACCGCGTCGCAGCCCTCCATCGCCTCGTGCACGATTGCCGGATCCTCGATCGCGCCAACCACCAGCTCGGTGCCCTCGGGCAGGTTCTCGCGGCGGCCGGCGTAGGTGAGCTTGTCGAGCACCCGCACCTCGTGCTCGTCGCCGATCAGCCGTACGTAGGTGGAGCCGATGAAGCCGGCGGCGCCGGTGACGAGGATCCTCATGCTGGGGCCTCCGTCTCGGTGCGGCGCTGGGCCAGATAGCCGGCCAGGCCGTCCTGCCAGGAGGGAAGCTCGATCGGGTGCTCGCGCTGGCTCTCCAGCGCCGAGTAGGCGGGGCGCGGGGCCGGGCGGCCGAGCATCTCGGTGGTCGCTGACATCACTTTGCACTCAACGTTTGCCTGCTCGAAGATCTCGCGCGCGAACTCGTACCAGGAGCAGGCCCCTGCCGCGGCCATGTGGTGGATGCCGAACTCGACCCCCTCGATCAGGCGGACGATGCCGTAGGCGAGGTGCCAGGTGTAGGTGGGCGAGCCGACCTGATCGCGGACGACGAGGACCTCGCCGTGGTCGGCGGCGAGGCGCAGCATCGTCTCGACGAAGTTGGGGCCGCCGGTGCCGAAGAGCCAGGCCGAGCGGACGATGAAGTGGCGCTTGTTGGCGGCCCGGGTGGCCTCCTCGCCGGCCAGCTTGCTGCGGCCGTAGGCGGAGAGCGGCGCGGTCTGGTCGGTCTCGACGTAGGGCGCGCCCTTGCTGCCGTCGAAGACGTAGTCACTGCCGACGTAGACGACCGAGGCCCCCACGGCGGCGGCTGCCGCGGCGACGTTGCCGGCGGCCTCGCCGTTGACCCGGGT
>JBAREU010000172.1:0-6383 GCA_049796515.1 Solirubrobacterales bacterium | reverse complement strand
GAGCGGCGCCGTCGCCGGCACCCGCTTCCTGCTTAGCGAGGAGAGCCGCGCCCACGCCGAGTACAAGCAGCGCCTGCTGGGTGCAGAGGAGACGATCCTCACCGAGCTCTTCGGCTTCGCCTGGCCGGCACCCCACCGGGTGATCGCAAACGCCGCCACCGAGCATTACCTCGGCGGCGACGGCGAGGTCCCCGCCGTGAACCGAGCCCTAAACCGCCTCTCAGCCCCAGGTGCCCGCTTCACCCCCACCTCCCTCCAAGCACGCTTGGTCAGTCGCCAGCGCCCGAACAGTCACCTGCTGACGCCGCTAGGCCCCACCGACGACGGCCCACCGAACCTCCTTGAAGCTGGCCCCCTCTACGCGGGCCAAACGGTCTCGCGCATCAACCAGCTTCGCCCAGCCAGGGAGATTGTCGCCGCTCTGACGCCGTAAGGGCCGTCCCGGTAGGGGTGGAACGTCTTGTACTTTTTTTGCGGCGACGTCCTCGGACGGGTCACCAACTGTTTTCAAAAAAAGTTAAGTGGAACCCCTACCGGGACGGCCTCTCAGCCACCTGCAGGCACAACGGCGATACCCTCCAAGGCGAATTTCCCATTCGCCTCCTCAGGGTCGCCCAGCGGGTACCGCCCCGTGAAGCAGGCGTCGCAGTGGTCCTCGGGCGGCGTGCCGATCGCCTCGTAAACGCCCTCCATCGAGAGGTAGGCGAGCGAGTCGGCCCCGAGCTCGTCGGCGACCTCCTCGATCGTGCGTTCGTGGGCGATCATCTCCTCGCGGGTCGACATGTCGACGCCGTAGTGGCAGGGGTGGCGGATCGGCGGGGCCGAGATCCGCAGGTGCACCTCGCTCGCCCCGGCATCGCGCAGCATGCCGACGATCTGCCGCGTCGTGTTGCCACGCACGATCGAGTCGTCGACGACGACGATCCGCTGGCCGGAGACGATCTCCGGCAGCGGGTTGAACTTCAGCCGCAGGCCGCGCTTACGCAGCTCCTGCCCGGGCTGGATGAAGGTGCGGGCGACGTAGCGGTTCTTGATCAGGCCGTCGTCGCGCGGCAGCCCCGAGGCCCGCGCGAATCCGGCCGCGGCGGGATTGCCGGAATCCGGCACCGAGATCACCAGGTCGGCGTCGACCGGCGCCTCGCGCCAGAGGATCTCACCCATCCGTCCGCGCACCTGCTGCAGCACCTTGCCCTCGAGACGGCTGTCGGGGCGGGAGAAGTAGATGTGCTCGAAGACGCAGTGCGCCGGCCTGCCGGCCTTGACCACCTGGCGCGTCTCCAGGCCCCGCTCGGTCAGTGAGACCATCTCGCCCGGCCGCACTTCGCGCAGCAGCTCGGCGCCGACGATGTCGAAGGCGCAGCTCTCCGAGGCGACGACGAAGCGCTTGCCCAGCCGTCCCAGCGAGAGCGGCCGTACCCCATGCGGGTCGCGGAAGGCGACGATCGCCCGCTTGGTCATGACCACGGTCGAGTAGGCGCCCTGCAGCCGCGGCATCACGTCGGTTACCGCGTCCTCGACCAGCTTGCCTTCGTGCGAGGAGATCAGCGCCGCGATGATCTCCGAGTCGGAGGTGCCGCGGAAGGCGATCCCGCCCTCCTTCAGCTCGCTCCACAGCTCGACCGCGTTGGTCAGGTTGCCGTTGTGGGCGAGGGCCAGCTCGCGACCGTCGTCGCGCCAGACCGGCTGCGCGTTCTCCCAGGAGCCACCGCCGGTGGTCGAGTAGCGCACGTGGCCGATCGCCATGTCACCCTCCAGCGCCCGCAGCTTCTCCTCGTCGAAGACCTGGGAGACGAGGCCGGAATCGCGCATCGTGGTGATATGGCCGCCCTCGCAGGTAGCGATCCCGGCCGACTCCTGGCCGCGGTGCTGCAGCGCGTAGAGGCCGAAGTACGCGAGTCGGGCGACGTCGTGCCCGGGCGCGTATACGCCGAACACCCCGCATTCCTCGCGCGGGCCATCGCGATCTATCGGCTGCCCCTGGGGCGGAGTCAAAGCGCGTGCTTCCTCGCGTTGGAAAAAGACGTGACGCGCAGGCAGACTGCCTACCCCGGGAGGGTAGCAACGGTGCAGGATCGCTCGGGGTTGGTGGGGCTAGCGCCCGGGTGCTGGGCCCACCACATCGACCAGCCACTCGCCCTCGGGGCGTCCGAGCCTGTGCGCAAACGCCAAGGGATCTTTGTCCAACCACCATCTGGTGCGCGTCATGACTCGGACCACTGCCCCGCCGCCGCTCTGGATGTATGAGGCAAGGATCTCCTCCTCCTCTGCGAGCCCGTCGATGCTCCGCCAGGCCTTGTCGACGAACTCAGGCTGGCGCTCGGCGAGATCGTTCCAGAAATCGTCCTCGATCCCGTAGACGACCTTGAGGATCCAGGCGGCGACCCGGCCGGGGGAGCGCAGGATCTCAGCTTCGTGGGGAAGGGGATCCAAGGACTCCTCGAAGGTCTCCCGGGCCCAATCCCAGGCGACCTCGTCAACGGCCGCGCAGAGGGGATTCTCGCGGTTCCACGCGTTGAGGAACCAGCGATCGCCGCTGCTCTTGACGGTCGCAAGCGCACGCCACTCGGGAGGGAACTGAGCAAACTTGGCGGGGTAGTCGAATCGATCGTCGAATGGCATGTCGTTGGCTTCGAACCTGTCCCAGACGAGCACCGGCTGAAGTCGATCGTCAGCTCCGATCGCGCCGACATACTGGGGGCCGAGCAGGTCACCGAACCAGTTGCGGTGATTGTGCTTGCGCTGGTCCTCGTTCGCGATGTTGAGGCCGATCGCCGGGGCGACCGCCTCCCCCCTCCACCTGAAGCTGGGCCTGAAGATGGTGTCCACATCGTCGCCGATGCAGATCGACGGAAGCTCCAGCGGGGCGAGGACCGACCTCATTTCGCCGTCGACCACCAGATCCTGCGCCCAGTAGGACGGCGTCGTCTCCAGGTTGGCTGGAAGCTCCTCCAGGAGGTGTGCGTTGACCAGTGCGAGCGCTGAGTCGCGATTGTCCTCGGCGAACTCGGTCCAGAGTTCCCGCGCCTTCTCGTATATGAGGCTCATCCCCTCCCCCACGGCGACGCTCGGCGTGAAGCGGTTGCGCGCCACGGCGAGCTGCCCCGCCTCGTCGCTGGTCCAGTCGACCTCGATGTAGGCGTTGACCGCGTGCTGGTCCGGGGCCTGCAGCACCGGGCTCTCGTCCCAGCTGGCTGCGTCCCAATCTGGGGAGATGCACATGCCATTCCAGCTGAAGCTCAGATTGCTGGGCAGCACCCACGCGTCGCCGTCACCGATCCCCTCGATCAGATAGCGATCTTGGCCAAGCGGCTTCAGGTCCAAGAGGGCGATGGACTGCCCTGGGTCGAGTCGAAAATGACCCAGGAAGATCCGGTAGCTCCCGAGCCCGGCCGGCAGCTCGCCCTGGTGGACGATCAGTTCGAACCGCTGTCGAATTTCCTCATCGAAGACCGGGTCCTCGTCGTCATCGGGGTCGCCTTCCTCCGGGACGAATCCTGACAGCAGCGCACCTCGTGCGGCCTTCTCCTGGTTCGGCCAGCCCGGCTCGAAGGCGAAACCCGGCACGCCGAAGTCGGGCGCGGCGTACGAGAACTGGCAGGGGACGCGCTTGACCGTGTCAGCCACGTAATTCGCCACCTTCTCGGCGAACCTCTTCGGGTCTCCGTCCAGCTCGCCGGGCTTGATCTCGAGCACCACTTCGGTCCCGTCCTCCTCGACCGGGTCCTTTTTCAGTTCACCGAAATCGGCGAGACCGAGGCTGGTGAAGGTCCAGCCCTGGTCGCTCGGGGCATCGCTTTCGGCTGCCGGCCGGGTCCGCAGCACGAGGCGTTTCGCGAGCAGGAAGTACGAGAGGACGCCGATCCCGAACCGCGCCGTCCGCCCAACTGAGAAGCCGTGCTCCTCGCAGTTCCGCTCCAAGCGCAGAAGATCGGGGCTGGACGTCGACCCGCCGACCAGGAAGCGGTCGACGATCGCCTCCTTGGACATACCGACGCCGGAATCGCGGCAGACGAGCCTCACGCCGGACTCGCTCGACTCAAGCGTGAGTGAGACACCGTGCTCGGACGCCAGGCGGTCGCGAGCTTCGGCGTTGCCGGGATCGGGCTGGCTCAGCCGCTCGCGGGCGATCCGCTCGCGGACGGCGTCGAATGCGTTTTGCAGAAGCTCCCTGATGGCATCGAGCGGATTCCCGTAGAGCGCGACCCCGCCGAGCAGCTCCAAGAGCTTTTGCACGTCGGGCCGGAAGCTGCCGTCGACGTACTCGTAGGCGTTGTGGCGGGGCGTGATCTTGGCCTTGATGCCCAGGTCCAGCGTCCAGCGATGGGGGAGGCTTCCCCTGCCCTCCATGTGTTGAAAGCCCGTTTCGTCGTCCAGCTGCTGGCAGAGGGCAAGCTCGCGCTCGATGTCGGTGACGGTCTGCCGGATCGCGCGATGGGCGATTGCATCCACCGGCTGCGCATCGAGCTGAAGCTGGTTCCCCCGACGGACGATCTTCGCCCCAAGGGACTTGCGCCAGTGGACGGCGCTCTCTCCCTTCACGTTGCGGTGCTTGAAGAGGATTGGCGGGGTCCGCTCGGGGTCGAAGTCGAGGATGTCGGCGAGCCTGAGGAGGCAGGCGCAGTACCTGAGGTGCAGGACGGTCTCAGCCGAGTCGTCGACCAGCTTGGGGTTGAAATCCTCGCCCTTCAACTCACGTAGGCCGAAGTGATGGCTTTGGCAAAGGCGCACCAGATCGTCCACCCAGCCCGGATACAGCCTCTCGGAGTCGTGCCTGAGGTACTCGCGAATCCAGGGATCGCTCCAGTCGTTGTGGCGATGACGGACGTACCCGGCGACGATCTCACGGGCGCGCCTGGCCGGCTCGTCGTCATTGGCGAGGGGTGGCTCCAGACCACTCCAGTGCTCGTCCAGCCAAGCCTGTAGCTCCTCGATGTCGCCCTCGCTCAGGGAGCGCGGCTTTCCGTCGATGAGGAAATCGAGAAAGTCTTCGACCCTGCCGGCCTCAGGCGTCATGCCGATGTCGTGAAGGTAGGCGCTGAGCAGAAGCATCGCGAGGTCGTAGGGCTCCATTTCCGCGAGGACCTCCTCTCCCGCGATCTCCGCCATCCACTGCGCGACTCGCCAGGAGTGCTCGGCTTCGTGCAGCGTCATGTTGAGCGAAGTCGTGCCCCCCTTGTTGAGTACGACCTCGACCGGCGGCAGCACATCCTCGAGCAGGTGCCTCACCTTGAGGGCCGGTTCTTCGCCGCGGCGCAGCAGCTCTTCCCAAAGTCGGGTTTCCCGCCAGGTATCCCGCCGACCCGCCACGGAACGAGAGAGTATCCCGCGATCCGGAGGGCAGCCGGCTATGCGGCCTGACGCTGATCTAGCAGGCCGGCGAGCGCCTGGTGCAGGCCGGTGACGGCCGATTCGAGCGGGGCCTCGGTGCCCGCGGCGCGGGCGCGGACGAGGGCGCCCTCGATCGTGGAGACGACTAAGCCGGCGAAGGTCGCGGCGTCTTTCGCATCGATTCCTTCCTCCTCCAGCGCGGCGGCAATCGGGTCTTCCCAGCTCTGGAAGGCGGCGGTCGCCGCCGCGGCGAGCGCTGGGTCCTCGGGCCGGGCGAGAGCCGCTGCGGCCACGGGGCAGCCGAGCCGCTCGGGGTGGTCCTTGACCCGGCGGCGGAACATCTCGCCGAACATCGTCAGCGTCTCGCCGAGGCCGCGCTCGGCGAGCGAGCGCTTGATCGCGGCGCGGATTTCGGCGCCCTCCAGCTGGGCTGCCTCGACCGCGAGCTGGCGCTTGCCGCCGGGGAAGTGGTGATAGATCGAGCCGCGCGGTGCCTTGCCGACCGCGGCCACGTCGCGCAGCTCCATCCCCGCGTAGCCCTTCTCGGCGAGCAGCCGTCGCGCCCCGTTGAGTAGCCGTTCGCGCCCGTCGCGCCGCTCGCCGCTCGCTGCCCTCGGTTCCTCGATTGACTCTATGCCCACGGTCATAGTATAGTCGCGGGCTGCGATGTATGACCAGCGTCATAGAAGCACCGTGGCCATCGCCTGCGCCGGTGCCTTCGTCGCTTTCCTCGACACGACGATCGTCAACATCGCCTTCCCCGACATCTCGGCCTCCTTCGCCGGTTCGGGGCGCGACGCGCTCTCCTGGGTGCTCGACGGCTACTTCGTCGTCATCGCGGCGCTGCTCGTCCCCGCCGGCGGGCTCGCCGACCGCTTCGGCCACAAGCGGATCTTCCTGCTCGGCGTCGCTGGCTTCACCATCGCCAGCCTGCTCTGCGCCGTGGCGCCGAGCCTTGAGCTGCTGATCTCCTTCCGCGTCCTGCAGGGGGTCGGCGCGGCGCTGATCGCCCCCGCCTCGCTGGCGATCGTGCTCGACAGCTTCCCGGTCGAGAA
>JBAREU010000171.1:0-3602 GCA_049796515.1 Solirubrobacterales bacterium | reverse complement strand
GCTTTGCGCGCCGCCGTGCCGGCCACCGTCTGGGGCATCAACCGCCTCCTCCGTGCCGACTTCGACAGCGATCTCTCCGCCCGCTCCATCTCCCACAGCGGCATCGCCGCCGCGACCGAGATGGCCGAGCGACTCGACATCCGGGCCACCCACACCATCACCGGCCACACCCACCGCGGCGGGCCCGACGAGGGGGACACGGAGTGGCCCCTGCCCGGCGGCGGCCGCTTGCACAACACCGGCAGCTGGATCTTCGCCTCCGCCTTCCACCACCCGGGCACGCCGCCCAGTCACTACTGGCCGGGGACGATCACCTGGCTCGATGACGACGGACCGCCACGCCGCAAGCGCCTGCTGTTGGAGCACTCCGTCGAGGAACTGCGCGCGGCGACCGCTCGCCTCTCCGTCTCGATCTAAACACGATTCAGAGCCACTCAGCGATGACCCGGCCGATCTCCTCGCCGGCGTCCTCCTGGAGGAAGTGGCCGGCGTTCTCGATCGCCCGCGGCGCGGGGAAGTTGAGCTGCGAGGAGACCCGCTCGCCGACCGAGAATGGCAGCACCGGGTCGGAGTCCGCCCAGAGGACCAGCGCCGGGCGCTCGTCCTCCCGCAGCGCATCGGCGACACGTTTGCCCTCGACGGCGCCAGGTGCATCGGGCTCGGTCGGCAGGATCAGCGGGAAGGCGCGAGCGCCGGCCTTCGACTCGGGGCTCGAATAGGGGGCCTCGTAAGCGGCGATCACGTCGTCACCGGGATCGTTCTTGCAGCCACCCCGCACCAGCATCCCAACAGGGATGTCGGCGTTGTCGCGGACGAAGTCACGAAATTTGAGCCAGGTCTCGCTCATCCGCTGGTGGCCGGTAAAGGGACCGGTCTCCATGATCACCAGGCGCGAGAAGCGATCCGGATGCTCCACCGCGAGGCGCAGGCCGATCGGCCCGCCCCAGTCGTGGACGACCGCGGTGGCGTCACGCACGTCGAGCTCCTCCAACAAAGTCGACATCAACTCGACGTGGCGGTCGTAGGTGTACCAACCGACGTCCGTGGGCTTGTCGGAGCGACCGAAGCCGGCGTAGTCCGGCGCGATGCAACGGTAGCCCGCGTCGCGCACCGGCGGGATCACCTTGCGCCAGAGGAACGACCAGGTCGGCTCGCCGTGGAAGAAGACCACCGGCTTCCCCTCTCCCTCGTCGAGGTACGCAAGCCTCAGCCCGTCGATCTCCCGGTAGCTCGACTCGAAGGGAAAGTCGGGCAGCCCCTGCAGGCTCTCCTCCGGCGTTCTCGCCGCCTCCACGCTCACCGGCGGGATCATGGCAGTTGCCGCAGGAAGCTGCCGACCTCCGGCCCGAAGTAGGGAGAGAAAAGCTGGGTGGGACGCCCCTGGTAGCTGTAGCTGGTGACGCCACTGACGTACCGACCGTTGAAGAGCCAGGCGCCGCCGCTCGCGCCGGCGGCCATGTCACAGGAGGCCGGCATCGTCGGCGGGCCGGCATAGGGAAAGGTGAGCAGGTCGGACCCGAGCCCGTGCGCGCGGCAGCTGCGCAGTTCCTCGCCGTCGGCCCGCGCCGCCGGATAGCCGAAAATCTGGAAGGCGGCGAGCCGTGACTTCGAGGTGGCGTAGCCACGCCCCCCGACCACATCGACGAGCGCGCCGAGCTTGTTCGGCTCGACCCGCAGCGCGGCGACGTCGAAGTCGGGATTTCCGTGCCGTCGCCACTGCGGCATCACGTAGACGGACTTGACGGCAAAGGTGCCGAAGGGGCGGCTGCCATGGTCATAGGCGGGGACGAAGGAGATCCGCCGCGCTTCGCTTCCCGCCTCGATCACGCAGTGGCCCGCGGTCAGCACGATCGAGCTGCTGGGGGTGTTCAGGGCCGTGCCTGAGCAGGAGTAGGCGCCGACATGCGGATCGGTCGCGACGATCTTGCCGTTGGTACGAGTGCCGTCGGCGGAGGACTCGAGCACGCGGATGCTGCTGGCGCCGGCTTCGGCGGCATGCCGGGAGCGCGGCGCCGGAGCGCGACCCGGCACGCGCAGTACCGTGCCGGAAGGGTGCGGCGCCGCCCGCAGCTCGTGCACCGTAGGCGCAGCCGCGAGCGCCTTCGCCGGCAGGAGGGCAATGAGCGCCGCCAACCCAAGCAGCGAGACGCGCGCGTGAGGCCCCACGAGGCCGTTCATCGGCGCAATGCTGCCAGACGGATGACTCCTGCAAGCGGTGTTGGCCGGGCAGTCATTCGTTGCAGGAAACACTTGTCAGGGGCAGAAGCTGCTCCTAGCATCGAACCCCTGTACCTCTCTTCTCCTCACCGAAAGGGTTATGGTCTTCCCCCGGTTCGAGCGACAGGTCAGGGTTTGACTTTTTCAGTCTCTCTTTGTTGATGAGTTGAGATCATCTCGAACTCTCTCGGAGAGAGATAGCCGAGTGTGGAATGCCTCCTCTCGCGGTTGTAGAAGGTCTCGATGTAGTCGAAGACGGCGCTTTGCAACTCACGCCGATTGGGCCAGGAGCGACGGCGCACGAGCTCCTTCTTCAGGGTGGCGAAGAACGACTCGGCGACGGCGTTGTCAAAGCAGTCGCCCCGCGAGCCCATCGAGATCGCAATGCCGGCGTCGCGTGCCTTCTGGCCGAAGGCAAGCGAGACGTATTGGGACCCTTGGTCGGAGTGATGAATCACCCCTGCCTCGGGCTTGCGGCGGGCAAGCGCCATCTGCAGCGCGTCGGTGACCAGCTCTGAGCGCATGTGCTCTGCCATCGCCCAGCCGACGATCGTCCTCGAGAAGGCGTCTTGGACCGCCGCCAGATAGACCCAGCCCTCCCAACTGCGTAAGTAGGTGATGTCGGCGACCCAGAGCACGTTGGGGCCGGCGGGGCGAAAGTCACGGTCCACCAGGTCATCGGCAACCCTCACTCCCGGCACGCGGATCGTCGTGCGTCCGCGCTTTCTCGGGACCAGGCCGCTGATCCCGGCCTCGCGCATCAGCCGCTCCACCCGCTTTCGCGAGACCCTGATCCCTTGAGCCATGCGCAGCTCGGCGTGGATGCGAGGCGCTCCGTAGACGCCGCGGTTGGCTCTGTGGATCTCGCGGATGCGCTCGGTTAAGAAGGCATCCTCCAGCGCCCGCTGGGAGGGCGGGCGGCGCTCCCAAGCGTGGAAGGCCTGACGAGAGACGCCAAGCAACCGGCTCATCAACGAGATCGGGTAGTTGGCCTTCTCCGCGGCGATGAACCGGTAGGCATCGGTCACCGCCCCTCGCTCTCCCGGGCGAAGAAGGCCGCGGCTTTTTTCAGGATTTCTCGCTCCTGCAGGAGCGTTCGGTTCTCACGGCGCAGGCGCCTGAGCTCCTCTCGCTCCTCCGTGCTCAGGCCCTCGCGCTTGCCGGCGTCGACGTCGGCCTGCTTGATCCAGGTGTGCAGGGTCTGATTGGAGATGCCCAGGTCGCGCGCGACCTGGGCGATCGAGCGCTCGGAGGTCTGGGCCAGCTGGACTGCTTCACGCCGGAACTCCGGCGGGTATGGGGGCTTGATGGGTGGCATCGACTCCTCCTTGCCTGAGTCTTTCGACCCAAGCGGTCAGGTGTCGTCGAAACCGGGGGAAGACCAA
>JBAREU010000170.1:0-4974 GCA_049796515.1 Solirubrobacterales bacterium | reverse complement strand
TCCTCCAGGTAGAAGACGAGGTAGCTGCCGACGTCGCGGCGCAAGGTCACGGGGGCCCCCGGCGCCAGCTGGGCCCCTTCGTGGATCGCCTGGCGCACGCGGCGCAGCGAGCTGTGGGTCAGCTCGGCGAGCTGGGCGAGCTCCGCCCGACGCTCGGCGGGGTCGACCGGCAGTTTGCGCGGGTTGACCTGGAGGGCGAGGCTGGTGCGGTTGGCGACCAGGACCCTGCCGTCGCGGTCGAGGATCTCACCGCGCGGGGCGGTGACTCTGAACTCGCGCGTGCGGTTGTTCCTCGCCTCGGCCAGGTACTCCTCGCCGTTCAGCGCCTGCAGGAGCCAGAGGCGGAAGAAGAGCACCGCGAAGAGGGCGAAGGCGACACCGCCGAAGATCGCGATGCGCAGTGCCAGCTGGTTGTTGCCGCCGAGCTCGTCCGATCGCCTGTACATCGCGGGCCCTTAGGTTCCCAGCACGGTCGGTTGGCGGCGGCGGCTCACCTTTGGCTCCTCGACCAGCGCCGGGCGCAATGCCCGCCGCAGGCCAAAGTAGATCGGCCAGGCGAGGAAGAAGGCGAAGATGCTCTTCAACAGCATGTCGCGGACGACGAGGGGGCTAACCGGCGCGTCGACGCCGAGCATCAACTGCACCGCGGCGAAGCCCAGCTCGGCGAACAGGGTCAAGCCCATGCAGAGCAACGGTGGCAACAGCGCGCTGTGGATCTCGAACCGTTCGCGGAAGAGGCCGGCGAGGTAGCCGGCGCTGAGCAGGACGAGTGAGGACCCGCCGAGCGGCGCAACCAGCAGACAGTCGACGAGGAAGCCAATCCAGAAGCCGGCGACCGCGCCGGTCATGCTGCCGCCGAGCAGGCCGAGCGCGATCACGACGATGGGCAGGATGTCGGCGTTGGTGTGGAGCAGCTCGACCCGCGAGAAGAAAGAGAGCTGCAGCAGTACCGCCAGAACGGCGATGGCGGTGAGGCGGATGAAGATCTTCGGCGTGACGATCACTCGCGCGAGCCCCCGGTGAGCACCTGAACCAGGTCGATGTTGGCGAGGTCAGCGTAGGGGTGCAGGTGGACCTGCTGGCTCGCCTCCTGCTCGACGATCGAGGCGCTCGTCACTTCGCCGATCGGCAACCCAGGCGGAAAGAGCGATGCGATGCCCTGGGCGCGCCAGCCTGAGGTGACCACGGCCTGGCCGCCGTGCACGTCTTTGGTCGAGTCGATGAAGTCAAGGATGAGATCCTCGGGGTCACCGACGTTGGGTCGAACCACACCTTGGCCCCCACCAGGGAGAACCTTGGCCGAAACGCCACTGGCGTGGTCGGTGATCAGAGTCACCTGTGCCGAGCCCCCCTGGGTCGAGGCGATCAGGCCGACCAGCCCGTCGCCGCTGATCACCGGGTCGTCGACGCGTACCCCGTCGCCGGAGCCAACGTCAACCGTGATCGCCGAGTGCCATACCGTTGGCGAGCGGGCGATCACCCGGCCGGTCACCGGCTCGTAGGCCGATTCGGCCAGCACCGGGCCACGATCCAGTTCGACCAGCTTGCGCAGCTGGACGTTCTCCTGCAGGGCCTCCTGCCCAGCGACGGCCTGACGGCGGACGCTGACGAGTTCGTCCCTGAGGCGGCTGTTCTCGCCGCGCGCTTCGAAGGTCTCGTCGAACCAGCCGACCAGGTCGCGCGCCGGCTTCAGCGCTCGGTCGGCGACGTCCTGCAACGGGCTGAAGATCGTGCTGACGCCCCGCTGCAGACCACCCGAGCTCTGCCCGTAGGTGATCGTCAGCAGCAGAAAGGAACCGATGACTAAAAGAGTAAGGACCGCCCTACGGCGGCGTACTTGCTTGCGATACACAGGTAAGACCTAAGTTTGGCGCTTTTTGCGAACGGCGCCTAGGCAACGCGCGCCGTTCCCGAGTTCATCTTGCTGGCGCGGTGGATCGTCTCGAACTCCTCCAGCGAAATGCCGGAGCCGACGGCCACGCACGTCAAGGGCGACTCTGCCAGTTGACACGGCATCTGGCACTCATCGCGAAGGCGCTGTTCGAGTCCTTGCAGAAGCGCACCCCCACCGGCAAGGGTAATGCCCCGGTCCATTATGTCCCCGGCCAGCTCCGGCGGCGTGCGGTCGAGCGTGTCCTTGACCGCATCGACGATGTGAGTGATCGTTTCGTCGAGGGCGTCGCGCACCTCGGCCGAACCGAGCGTGATCGTCTTCGGCAACCCGGAGACGAGATCGCGGCCGCGGATCTCCACCTCGACCTCTTCCGGCAGCTGCGAGGCCGAGCCCGCCTCGAGCTTGACCTCCTCCGCGGTCTGCGTGCCGATCGCCAGTTTGTAGTGCTGTTTGCAGTGGTGGACGATCGCCTCGTCGAGCTCGTCGCCCCCCACCCTGATCGACTGCGAGACGACGATCCCCCCGAGCGAGATCACCGCCACCTCGGTGGTGCCACCGCCGACGTCGACGATCAGCGACCCGGTCGGCTCCGCCACCGGTAGGCCGGCGCCAATCGCCGCCGCCATCGGCTCCTCGATCAGGTAGGCCTTGCGGGCGCCGGCGGAGAGGCAGGCCTCCTCGACCGCCCGCTTCTCGACGCCGGTGACCCCGGAAGGGACGCAGACGACGACGCGCGGGTGGGCAAAGCGGTTGGAGTGAACCTGTTTGATGAAGTGACGCAGCATCTGTTCGGTGACGTCGAAGTCGGCGATCACCCCGTCCTTGAGCGGCCGGATCGCCGTGATCGTCCCTGGCGTTCGTCCCAGCATCCGCTTCGCTTCGACGCCGACGGCATGAACCTGACCGTTGCGCGAGTCGATCGCCACCACCGAGGGCTCGGAGAGGACGATGCCCCGGCCGCGCACGTAGACCAGGGTGTTTGCCGTGCCAAGGTCGACCGCCATGTCGCGGCCGCCGAGTCCGGTCAGGTAGCTGAGTACGCCCATGTGTGCGTTATGGCGGAAATGCCGGCGCAATCATCCCAGATGGTCAAAGCCGGCCAGCTCGGGCGCGAGCTCAAGCAACAACCCAACCGGCAGGCCGACCACGTTGGAGACGCTCCCCTCGATCCGTTCGACCAGGGTAGAGCCAAGCGTCTGAATCGCGTAGCCGCCCGAACGCCCCTGCCACTCACCGAACCGCACGTACCTCTCCTTTTCCTCGTCGGTCAACTCCTTGAAGACGACGGTCGTGCGCTCCAACCCACTCCGCTCCTGGCCATCCGCGAGCACGACGAGCCCACTCAGCACGGTGTGAGCGCGCCCTGACATTCGATCGAGATACACCCGCGCCTCGGCCTCGCCAGCAGGCTTCCCAAGCGCCTTGCCATCGAGCACGACGTCGGTATCGCAGGCGACGACCAAGCCGTCACTCTCCACCGCCTGCGCCTTCCGCTGCGCGTTCTCGACGACCTCAAGCTCGGGGTCGCCGCCGGTCAGCTCCTCGACCCCGGGAACCACCACCTCGAACTCGACCCCGAGCTTGGTGAGGATCTCGGCTCTCTGGGGAGATCCGGAAGCTAGGACGACGTGGGCCGTCGTGCCTGACCTGACGGGAACTCCTCGCGAACGCGAGCCCGGCAGGTCAGGCACGACGGCCCCTCAGCCCAGCTCGGGGAACCAGATGCCGATCTCACGCTCGGCCGACTCGTCGGAGTCGGAACCGTGGACCATGTTGAAGGTGACCTCGAGCGCGTAGTCGCCGCGGATCGAGCCGGGAGCCGCCTCGACCGGGTTCGTCGCGCCGATCACCTGTCGAGCCGCCGCCACAGCTTCGGTCCCCTCCATCACCATCGCCACCAGCGTGCCGCCGGTGATGAACTCGACCAGCTCGCCGAAGAAGGGCTTCTCGGTGTGCTCGTCGTAGTGCTCGTTGGCGATCGCCTCGCTCGCCGCCATCGTCTTCAGCGCCGCGATCCGCAGGCCCTTGCGCTCGAACCGTGCGATCACCTCGCCGCTCAGGGCGCGCTCGAATGCGTCAGGCTTGACGAGGATCAGGGTCCGGCTCACGGCTGGGGCTCCTTTGCGGTCGTTTGGGTTTCACGGGCTCTGCGCCCTCTTTCGCGGTGGCAGTGGGTTTCTTCCCCGGTGGCGCTTTTCGCCTGCGCGGCCGCTCACCCTTGCGCAGCGGCTCCTCGCAGTAGGGACAGAGCGCCCAGCCGGGGTCAACCGGTTTGCGGCAATTCGGGCAGGGGTGCTTGAGGCGGCGCTGGCATTCCGGGCAGCGGAGGAAGTTCTTGTCGGCGGGGAAGCCGCAGCCCGGGCAGGAGTGCTCGGTCAGCTGGCGCACGCGCAGCTCGGCCGCCTTGATCTCCAGCTCGCGTTCGTGGGCGTCCTCGAGGAACTCCGGCGGGCGGACGATCGCGTAGATGGCGGTGCCCATGTAGGGGATGAAGGAGGCGAGCGTCGCACAGCCGACGAGGAACGGGTCGGAGATGCGGCGCTTGGCGTCGAGGTAGGTGTAGACGATCAGCGCCAGCCAGACGACGACCAGCATCAGGATGAGCAGGTTGACGACCAGGTTGAGGCCGTTGTTGTCGATGCCGAAGATCGCGATTGCCATGGCGGGTGCCCCGGGGGCGCGGTGAGTCTACTTCGCCGCCTGCTCCGCGAAACCTGTCACGCCGTCTTAGAGGAAGAGACTGCCGAACAGGTAGCCCAGGCCAAAGAAGAGCAGGATCACCGCGGCGACGACCGCGGCGACCAGGGCCATCATCGAAAGCAGTTCGGAGCCGGCGCTTTTCGAGCTCATTCCGCGCTCAATCCTCGCACAACCCAAGCGCCGCGCGGGCGGGCGCCAGGGCGTAGTGCGATCCGGTGACGAGGAGAACGCCGCCGAGCTCGAGCGCCAGCTCCCTTCCACGCGCCAGCGCGACTCCGAAGCCCGGCTCCGCCTCTGCCGCCACTCCAGCCGACTCGCAAATCCGGACCAGGTCACGAGCTGGAAAAGCCCCCCGACGGGCCGAAAAGTCAAGCCCGGCT
>JBAREU010000169.1:0-8598 GCA_049796515.1 Solirubrobacterales bacterium | reverse complement strand
ATTCCGAGTTGATGCGCAGCATCGCCGGCGCGCAGCGTCCGGGAACCCGTGCCTGGCTGCGCGCCTGGAACCGCTGGCACACGATGCGCGCGACCGAGCGTCGCGGCCTGCCGCGGGCGGACGCGGTGCTGTGCGTGTCCGAGGGTGACGCCGAAGGGTTGGCGCCGCTCAGCGACAACCTGATCATTGCCCCGAACGGCGTCGACGACGACTTCTTCGAGGTCGCGCCTGAGCCGCCCGCGGAGTCGCGGATCTTCTTCTTCGGCCGTCTCGACTATCCGCCGAACGATCACGGCATCGCCAGATTCCTGCGCGAGGGCTGGGGCCTGGTGCTCGACTCCCACCCGGACGCCTACCTCCGCCTCGCTGGCGCCGGCGGCTCGGCGGAGCTGCAGCAGCTCGCCGCCAGAACCCCAGGAGTCGAGTACGTCGGCTTTGTCGACGACCTGATGGAGGAGTTGAGCGCCGCCACGCTCACCGTTGTCCCCCTCTGGGCGGGGGGAGGCACGCGCCTCAAGGTGCTCGAGTCCCTCGCCGCCGCACGCCCGGTCGTCGGCACCTCCCTCGGGGTCGAAGGCGTCGGCTTCGAATCCGAGCGCCACGGCCTGGTGGCCGACTCCTCCGCCGGGATGGCGGCTGCCGTGACGAGACTGCTCGACGACGGCGAGCTGAGAGCGCGCCTGGCCCGCCAAGGCCGCGAGCTCGCCGAGCGGTTCCGCTGGCCACTGGCGCTAGCCCCGGTCGAGGAGCTTTACCGGCGCTCTGCCGCTTCCGCTGAGATCAGCGGGGGGTTAGCCTCGAGCCGCCAGCGGACCTCGTAGCCGTGGATCTCGGGGTCCTCGAGGAGACCGCGGCCGCCCAGGCTGAGGCAGGGGAGCTGGGTGCGGTAGAGACGCATTGCGTCCAACTTCGCCGCCGCGACGTCCTCGTCGAGCCATTCCACGGTGGCCGAGTGCAGCGGTGGCATCTCCGGCACCGAGACCAGGAACGACAGCCAGAACGCATCGACGTTTCGGGTCGGCTCGGTGTCGCGACCGTCGACCCAGTGCGGCCAGCCGTGAAGGACGCAGTAGGGGAGCTCGGCGTAGAGCGTCACCGGAATCCCGGCGCGCAGGAGCATGCGGCCGTAGCGGCGCACCAGGAGGTGGTCGGCGTTGGCCCCGATGCCCGCGGGAACGTGGACGTGGGAGGCGGCTGAGACCACCTCGGCAAGAGCCCGGTCGAGGTCGTCCAGACCATAGGGCGGGGCGGGCTCGCGGTACTCGGCGTCGAGCAGGGGGAGGTTGACCGGCGAGCGATCGGCGAGGCTCAGCGCCTCGGCATCCTCGGCCATCCTCTCCTGCGCACGGACCGCCGAGTCGCGCGCGCCGGTGACCGCGTCCCAGCGGGTCAGCGTCCCCTCCTGCGGCATGCCGGCGAAGACGTTGACCACAATCAGGTCGCGCTCCGCGTCGCTCAGCAGGCTCCAGCAATCGAGCACCGCGTCGTCCCAGTGGGGGGAGAGAAGCAGCTCGGGAGCGTCTGGATCGAAGCCCAGGCGACTGCGGAAGC
This sequence comes from Solirubrobacterales bacterium, assembly GCA_049796515.1. Lineage (GTDB taxonomy): Bacteria > Actinomycetota > Thermoleophilia > Solirubrobacterales > 70-9 > VRUE01. Next base: position 7,047 of record JBAREU010000169.1, on the reverse strand, counting down.
GGCTCTCTTCGCGCGCCACAGCCCGCGTCGAGAGTCGCCGCAGGAGCCGGCTGGAAAGCGTGCTGAGGAAGGAGCTGGTCATTGGCGCCGGCGCCGGCCGAGACAAGGATAGTTCGCCACTCGGCGTGGCTGGCTGAGCCGGGACGTCTTTTGCCCCGCTGTAGCGGTTTTTCAGTCCGCTTTTAGGACAAACGTCCAGCCACCTTGACTTCCCTACTGCGTGGCCCGGGGACGACCGATTCGGTCAGTCATGCGCCTCGCTCGGACCCGACTCCCTCTCGCCCTGATCGTCACCCTTCTGGCAATGGGATCGGCAGCCGCAGCGCCCGCCTCCGCCGCGACCGTCGGCCACGTCTTCCCGGCCCTCGACAGCGCCGCGTCGATCTCCTCGCAGACCGCCAGCCGCAACGAGTACGTGATCCTGCAGGCCTGGCAGACCGACCGCCTGCGCAGCCTCAAGGCCGCGAACCCGTCGCTCAACGTTCTCGTCTACAAGAACCTCGCCTTCAGCGCCCAGCTCTCCTCTTCGCACGTGGGGCCGGCCCCGAGCGGCGTCTCCTACAGCGAGGCGCCCGATTCGTGGTTCCTCAAGAACACCGGCGGCAGCCGCTTCACCTCCGATCATTACTCCTGGCTATGGGCAATGGACGTCGGCTCGGCCGCTTACCAGCAGAGGTGGACCGACAACGTCCTCGCCGAGGTCGAAGCCGAGGGCTGGGACGGTGTCTTCCTCGACGACGCCAGCGCGACGATGAAGTACCAGTACAACCCGAGCAAAATCGCCAAGTATCCGAACGACTCCTCCTACAGCGCCGCGATGGGCTCGGCGCTCGCTTACGTCGGACCGCGGATCCGCGCCGCCGGCAAGCTCGCGGTCCCCAACTTCGCCTCCTGGGTCGAGTACCCAAGCACCTATAACGGCTGGCTCCAGCACGTCAGCGGCGCCCTCGACGAGATGTTCCTCAAGTGGGGACGCGGGACGGGCGAAGGCTACCGCTCCGAGGCGCAGTGGACGACGCAGCTGAACGAGGTCAAGTACGCCGCCTCCCAGGGCAAGGCCTTCCTCGCCTTCACCCAGGGCAGCGCGGGGGAGGCGCAGGCTTCGCGCTACGGCTACGCGACCCTGATGCTGGCCTCCAACGGCAACGCCTCCTACGCCTTCACCCCGAACTACACGAGCGAATCGTGGCTGCCCGAGTTCGACTACGACCTGGGCGCGCCGCTGGGCGACGAGACGCGCGATTCCAGCGGTGTCCACCGGCGCGGCTTCCAACAAGGCCTTGTCCTCGTCAACCCGACCGACTCGGCGCGGTCGGTCGATTTCGGCGGGACCTACTCCGGCTCCGGCCTGAGCGACGCGACCGGGGCGACGATGGCGCCGCACAGCGCCCTTGTTCTGACCGGGCCGCCGCCGAGTCCGGCCGTCTCGGAAGCGGTTCCCGCCCCCGAATCCGCCTCAGCCCCGGCGCCGAGTCCCGCCCCGACCGCCAAGCCAAAGGTCCCCTCGAACTCGGCTCCCTCTACCGAGCCTGCGGATCCGTCGACTACGACCTCCCCGGCAAGGCAGGGCGGCAAGGGCAAGCGTGCCCGGCGCAAGGGCAAGGCCCACCGCCGTGCGCGCGCCTCGCGCTTGGCGCGCCTCTCTCAGGCCGCCAGCAGGCGCTCGTAGATTTCCCGGTAGGCACCGGTCATTCGCGCGGTCGAGTAGCGCTCGCCATGCAGGCGGCGGCCCTCGGCACCGGTGCGAGCCCGTAGCTCGGGATCGCGCAGCAGCTCCCCGATCGCCGTCGCCAGCGCCTCGTCGTCGTGGGGGACGACCCGGCCGGCACCGCTGCTGAGCAGCTCGCGCATGCCGGCGACGTCGGTCGAGACGACCGGCACGCCCGCCGCCAGAGCTTCCAGGGCCGCGATCGAGAGTCCCTCCCAGGCGGAGGAGAAGACGATCAGGTCGGAGCGCGAGATCAGCGCCCGCGCATCGTCGCGGACGCCGGTGAAGCGGACTTGGGAATCGAGGCCGAGCTCGTCCGCCCGCTGCTCCAGCTGCGAACGCAGGGCGCCATCGCCGACGACGAGGAAGTGGGTTTTAAGCCCCTCCTCGGTGAGCCGTTTCGCCGCCCGCAGGAAGCGCTCGTGTTCCTTTTGCGGCACCAGCCTGCCGACGATCGAGACCACCGGGGCGCCGTCGCCCAGCCCCAGCTCGGCGTCGATCCGCTCTCTCTCAGTTGTATCGAGGGGCTGCGCGTCGGGAACCCCGTTGGGAATGACGGACAGAAGTCGCGATGGCACGCCGGCGGCTCCGAGCTGCTCGCGCAAGCCCTCGGAGACGCAGACGACCGCGTCGGCGAGGCGCAAGATGCGCGCCGCGCCGCCGACCTCCTCGTGCGGGACGCCGTGGTAGGTGGCGACGAGGGGAGGGCGGCGCAGGGGGTGGGCGAGTTGAGAGCCGACCCGGGACAGGCCCCCGACTCGGACGTTATGCGCATGGACGATGTCCGGCTTGAAGCGGCGGGCGAACCGCCACGAGGCGGTGGTGGCGCGCGCTAGCGCACCGGCGGTGCGCTGCGTGGGCAGCGGCGAGCGTTCCACCGCTAGGTCGGCGAGCTCTCTGTCCAGCGGGCCGGGATTCGCCAGCAGGCCGAGGTCGTCGCCACGCGCCGCCGCGTCGCGGACGAGCTCGACCACGACCCGCTCGGCGCCGCCGACGCCCATCTCCGAGATGACCGTCTCCAGCCTCACGAGCGGGCGGCGATCAGGCGCTCGTAGAGGCCGAGTAGCCGCTCGGCGTTGCGCTCGGCGGTGAAGTTCTCCTCCACTCGACGGCGGGCCGATTTGGCCATTCCGGTGGCGAGCGGCGCATCGTCGAGCAGGCGCAGGACCGCCGCGGCAAGCTCCTCATGATCGCGTGGCGGTACCAACAGCACCGCGTCGCCGGCGATCTCCGCCACGCCGCCGACCTTGGTTGCCACCGCCGGCACGCCCGCCCCCATCGCCTCGAGCAAGGACATCGGGCAGTTCTCCAGCAACGAGCAGAGCACGTACACGGAGAGGGTCGCCAGCGCCTCATGGACCGGCACGTGGCCGGGGAACTCGATCGCCTCGTCGAGCCGGTGGGTGCGCACCAGGCCTTCCAGCTCATCCCTCTGGCTGCCTTCGCCGAAGATCGAGAAGCGGGTGGAGGGACGCCGCTCGACGATCGCGCCGGCCGCGCGGACGAAGGTGTCGAGGCTCTTCACCGGCTCCAGCATCGAGATGCTGCCGACCTGCGCGCCGGGCGAGTCGAGAAGCTGGGGCTTGATCCCGTTGGGGATCACCTCGATCCGCCGTCGCGGGTAGCCGATGCGCAGCACCAGTTCGTCGGCGAGGAACTGCGAGGGCACGACGACCGCATCGGAGCGGCGGGCGAGCCAGGCGTCGACCCCTCGGTAGGCCACCTCGTCGCGCGGCTTCGGCCGCCTGCTGGAGCCGATCGGCGGCGGCAGGAAGGGATCGGGGAGCCCGTGCGCGGTATAGACGCGGACTTCGCCCTTGCGCTGCGGCCAGACGCGGGTCCAAAGTCCGCTGCGGCGATCCTGAGAGTGGACGACGTCGGCTCGTCGGGCCACCTTCCTCACTCGCGCTCCGCCGGCGACGTCGCCGAGGTGGCGCAGGGGGATCACGGCCGGCTCCGCCCCGGCCGCCTCGAAGCGAGCTGCCGTCTCGGCGTCGGCGCAGATCGCCTCGACCGTGGCTCCGGCCCCGCTCAGTGCTTTCGCCAGGACCAGTGAGTGCTCGACCGGACCGCCGCGCGATAGCGAGGTTGCGAGCAGGACCCTCATGCCGTGGCGGCGCCGAGCTCGACCCGCGCCCGTCGCAACGCCGGCTCCGTGCTCAGCGCACCGGAGGCGGCCAGCGCGCAGGCCAGCCAGATCGGCGGTGCCACCTGCTCGCTGAGGAAGATGCCGGAGACGATCGCGACGATCAGCATGCCCTTGATCGCGGCCGCCAGCCGTGCCCCGCTGGGATCTTCAGCGGCGCGCCTCGCGCCCTCGTAGCGGCTCGCGGCGACCCAGGCCGAGGCGAGCATCGCCAGGTAGAGCCCGAGGGCGATCAGGCCGTCCTCGGCGAGGATCTCCAGGTAGCTGTTGTGAACCACCGGATCGGAGAGCGCGATCGGGTTGTTGCGCACGTAGCGCGGCGCTTCCTCGCCGAACCGCGCCGGTCCCACGCCAAAGACGGGGTTGTCGTAGGTCATCTCCTGCGCGGCCGACCAGAACGCGGTGCGCGAGGAGACGTTGCGCTCGCTGATCTTGTTCTTTTCCTCGAGCCGTTCGTTGATCAGCGGCGACCAGAGGGTGAGCGCGAGCGCAACCACGGCGATCGCCCCCAGCCCGATCGAGACCACCCAGGTGGTACTGATCCTCCGCGAGAGCACCAGCCAGACGACCAGCGCGCCGAGTCCGACGAGAGCGCCGCGCGAGAACGTCGCCAGGGTCGCTGCCAGGAGCACCACGGCCGAAGCGGCCCAGAGGCTGCGCATGCGGCGATCCTCGATGAAGAGCAGCGCCGCGATCGGCAGTGCGGTCGCCAGCAGGTAGCCGAAATCGTTGGCGTCTTCGATCGGGCCGGCGGCGCGGCCGACATCGCCGGCGACGAAGGAGAGGAGGCCGAAGAGCCCCGCGGCCGCGGCCGAGAGGCAGAACACCCGCAGCAGGTGCATCGCGTCCTTGCGCTCACTGACTATCTGGGCGATCAGGAAGAGGAAGCCGATGAAGAAGGCGTAGCGGAAGGCCTTGGCGAACCCTGCCCCTGGGTCGGGTGAGGCGACCAGCGAGACCGCGACCGCCATCCCGAACAGCAGGGCAAGCACGATCGTCGCCGGCATGCGCACCGTTTCCCCCAACCGGCTTGCGCGGAAGACGTAAGCGGCGGCCAGCGCCACGCCGACCATCTTCACCAGCGAGAGGGTCGGCGAGGGGTACTGCAGCATCGCCTCCCAGGGCAGGGCGGCGACGAGGACGAGCAGGACCAGCTCGGCGCGGGAGACGATCCAGGAGACCGCGATGATGCCGATGATCGCGACGATCGCCAGCAGGGGGGAGTGGGCGGCCGCGAAGGCGAAGGCGAGGGAGACGGCGAGGGCTGCGGCGATCACGTCGCGTCCGCCCAGCGGACTCGCGATCATCGCGTGACGGGCGTACGCTCGGACGCCGGGATGTCCGGCTGCTTGGGCTCGCGGACGCGATCGTAGTAGTGCCGGGCGCCGCCGAAGTGCTCGGCGGCGCGGTTGAGCACGATCCCGAGGATCGAGGCGCTGCCGAACTGCAACGTCTCGAGCGCGTGCCGCAACGTCGAGGGGTTCTCCACGCCGGCGGCGACGGCCATCAGGACGCCGTCGGCCTTGCCGGCGAGGATCCTGGCGTCGCTCAGGGGCAGGATCGGCGGCGAGTCGATCAGGACCAGCGAGTCGGTTTTGCGCAGCTCCTCGATCAGCGAGGTCGAGCGAACGTGCAGCAGCTCGGTCGAGTCTGGGGGGACCGGCCCGCTGGGCAGGAGTGAGAGCCCCGGGTACCCGGTGGCGGCCTGGCGCAGCTTCGCGTCGACCTTGCCGGTCAGTGCCGACGACAGCCCGGTGCCGTTGCTCACGTTAAAGATTTCGTGCTGGGCCGGCCGGCGCAGGTCGGCGTCGACGATCAGCGTCTTGATCCCGACCTGGGATAGGGCGACGCCGAGGTTGGCGACGATCGTCGACTTGCCCTCCTTCGCCAGCGGGCTGGTGACGAGCAGGATCGAGCGTTGGTTTTCAACCAGCACCTCGACGTTCGTGCGCAGCGCCCGCACGGCCTCCTGCAGCGAGGTCAGCTCGAGATCGTCCCAGACCAGCTTCGAGGCGTTGCGCGAGAGCCGCCGCTGGTAGGGCAGGGAGCCGATGATCGGCAGTGGCGTCAGCTCGGCGATGTCGGTGCTCGTCTCGATCCTGCGCCTGAACTGCTCCACCAGGTAGGCGAGCATCGCGCCGGCCAGCAGGCCGAGCAGGATCCCGATCGCGACGATCAGCGCCGGTCCCGGCTGCGATTCGGAGTCGGGTGGGATCGCCGGATCGACTATCTGCGGGGCGAAGAGCTTGGTTTCGGCGCTGTCCAGGTATTCGATGAAGGCGCCGGAGACGGTGCTGGCGATGCGCGCCGCGTCCTCCGGGGTGTCGGCTTCGCCGATGATCTCGAGGATCCCGGTCCCCGCCTGGGTCGAGGTGTCGACCGAGCCCGGCAACGGTCCGCCGATGCGTTCTTCCGCCTGATCGAGGATCAGGCTCGATTGCGCCGTCTGGGCGTAGGTGCCGACCAGGGCGTTGAGCGTGTCGGGGGTGATGAAGCCGGCGTTCTGGTTGTTCGGGGTGAGGGCCAGGGTCGAGGCCGACTCGTAGCGCGGCGGGCGGGTGAAGGCGAAGGCGGCACTGAGCGCGGCCGTAGCAAGGACGACGAAGGCCACGAGCAGCCTGCGCTTCCAGAGGATTGCGAGAAGTTCCCTAAGTTCCATTTTGGGCAATTCTAGGGCCGGGTCGGACGACCAGTCAGCGCCTCTGGGGTCATTTCGACGGCGGTTTGCGCCGGCCTGCTTCGCGGTTCGGGGAGGGGGCGGTCGACCAAGACGGCGGGCGGCGCGATCCGCGCGTACGCGCCGCGCCAGTCTGCGGCCATGCGCGCGGCTCCGTAGCGGTCGCGGAGCCGGCGCTGGGAGAGCAGCAGCTCGCGATGCAGCGCGGGGTCGGTGAGCACCTGGCGGAGCAGGCTCACGGCCTCGCGCTCGGAGCCGCGTACCTGTCGCGGCCCCAGCATCTCGCGCGTCGCCTCGATATCGCGGGCGACGACGACCACGTCGTTCGCCATCGCCTCGAGGATCGAGAGCGGCTGGCCGTCCCAGGCGGTCCAGTGCAGGCAGGCGGTGGCGGAGCGCAGCCGGCCAAGCGCCTCCTCGTGGCTCAGCCAGCCCGACACCGGAACCCCCCGATCGGTGACCGTGGACTCCGGCACGCCGCCACGGCCGCCGCCGCCGACCCACTCGACCTCGGCC
>JBAREU010000168.1:0-4415 GCA_049796515.1 Solirubrobacterales bacterium | reverse complement strand
GTCGGTGACAGCGCGCAAGGGCTCGCCGCCGCCCAAAACTCGATCCTCGACAGCCCAGGCAACGCGGCGCAGCGGCCAGGTCGCGGCAGCCAAGAGCGCGCGCAACCTGCCCACGCCTGGATCGGCGTTGATGTGACGTCGTCTCAACATCTGCTTGAAGCCCACAGACAGCTTACGTCGGTAACTCTTTGCGATTCCTAAAGTCGCGGCACCTGGGCTGCGGCGCCCACTGGACTCTCAGGCAACGGTGGAGGAGATCCTAGGCAGCAGCGGCAGCCGGTTGCGACGCCTTCTCGAAGACCAGCTCGCCGTCGGCGGCGTCGACCCGCACCGTGTCGCCCTCGCTGAACTCGCCCTCGAGGATCTTCAGCGCCAGCTTGTCGACCAGCTGCTTCTGGATCACCCGCTTCAGCGGCCGGGCGCCGTAGGTCGGGTCGTAGCCGAGGTTGCCGAGCAGGGTGCGGGCGTCGCCCGTCAGCTCGATCTCGATCCCCCGCTCGCGCACGCGGCCGACCAGCTGGTCCACCTGCAGCTCGACGATGCGGCCGATGTCGGCCTTGGAGAGGCGGTGGAAGATGACGATGTCGTCGATCCGGTTGAGGAACTCGGGCTTGAAGGTCGCGGCCAGCACCTCCTCGATCTGCTCGCGGATCCTCTCGTCGACCGACTCGGCGACGATCCGGTCGCTGCCGACGTTCGAGGTCATGATCAGCACCGTGTTGGTGAAGCTGACCGTGCGCCCCTGGCCGTCGGTCAACCGGCCGTCGTCCATGATCTGCAGCAGCGTGTTGAAGACGTCGGGGTGGGCCTTCTCGATCTCGTCGAGCAGGACCACGGCGTAGGGCCGGCGCCGCACCGCCTCGGTCAGCTGGCCGCCCTCCTCGTAGCCGACGTAGCCGGGCGGGGCGCCGATCAGCCGCGCCACCGTGTGCTTCTCCATGTACTCGGACATGTCGAGGCGGACCATCGCCCCCTCGGAGTCGAACATGAACTCGGCCAGCGCTCTCGCCAGCTCGGTCTTGCCGACGCCGGTCGGGCCGAGGAAGAGAAAGGAGCCGATCGGCCGATTGGGGTCGGAGAGGCCGGCACGCGAGCGCCGCAGCGCGTTGGACACCGCCTCGATCGCCTCGTCCTGGCCGATCACCCGCTCGTGCAGGCGCTCCTCCATGTGGATCAGCTTCTCGACCTCGCCCTCCAGCAGGCGGCTGACCGGGATCCCGGTCCATTTGGCGACGACCTGGGCGACGTCCTCCTCGGTCACCTCCTCGGTCAGCATCGAGCCGTGCTCGGCGTGCAGCTCGGCGAGCCGCGCCTCCCCCTCGGCGATTACCTTCTCCAGCTCCGGGATTTCGCCATAGCGCAGCTTCGCCGCGAGCTCGAGGTCGGCTTCGCGCTCGGCGCGCTCGGCTTCGCGGCTGGCCTCCTCGAGCCGCGCCCTGGCTGCCTTGATCGCCTCGATCGCCTCCTTCTCGTTCTGCCAGCGGGCTTTCATCTCGGCCGAGCTCTCCCGCAGCTCGGCCAGCTCCGCCTCCAGCGCCTCCAGCCGCGCCTTCGAGGCCTCGTCCTTCTCTTTCCTCAGCGCCTCGCGCTCGATCTCCAGCTGCTGGACGCGCCGCTCGACCTCGTCGATCTCGGTCGGCATCGAGTCGATCTCGATCTTCAGCCGCGAGGCCGCCTCGTCGATCAGGTCGATCGCCTTGTCGGGCAGGAAGCGGTCGGCGATGTAGCGCTCGGAGAGGGTCGCCGCGGCGACGATCGCCGCGTCGGAGATCCGCACCCCGTGGTGGACCTCGTAGCGCTCCTTCAGCCCGCGCAGGATCGCGATCGTGTCGCCGATGTCGGGCTCGCCGACGAGCACCGGCTGGAAGCGCCGCTCCAGCGCCGCGTCTTTCTCGACGTGCTTGCGGTACTCGTCGAGCGTGGTGGCGCCGACCGCGCGCAGCTCACCGCGGGCGAGCATCGGCTTCAGCAGGTTGGCGGCGTCGACCGCGCCTTCGGCGGCACCGGCGCCGACGATGGTGTGGAGCTCGTCGAGGAAGAGGACGATCTGCCCCGCGGCGGCCTGGACCTCGGAGAGGACCGCTTTCAGTCGCTCCTCGAACTCGCCCCTGTATTTCGCCCCGGCCAGCAGCGAGCCGATGTCGAGCGCGATCACGCGCCGGTCGCGCAGGCTCTCGGGCACATCGCCGTCGACGATCCGCTGCGCCAGCCCCTCGGCGATCGCGGTCTTGCCGACGCCGGGGTCGCCGATCAGCACGGGGTTGTTCTTGGTGCGGCGGGAGAGGACCTGGATCACGCGGCGGATCTCCTCGTCGCGGCCGATCACCGGGTCGAGCTTGCCCTGCTCCGCCTCGGCGGTCAGGTCGCGGCCGAATTTCTCCAGCGCCTGCATGCTGTCCTCGGGGTTGGGCGAGGTGACCTTGTGCGGCCCGCGCACCTCGGCGACCGCTCTCTCCAGCGAGCCGCGGTCCGGGAGGACGTCGGCCACGCCGGAGGCCTTGTCGGTGAGGGCGAGGAGGACGTGCTCGGTCGAGATGTACTCGTCACCGAGCTTGGCCATCTCGCTCTCGGCCCCCTGCAAGGTCCTCACCAATGCCGAGGAGGGGCGCGCCTCGGGTTGCTCGTCGCCGCCCAGCTTCGGCAGCGCCTCGACCGCTTCGTTTGCCCGCGCTCCGATCGCCGCCAGGTCGGCGCCGAGCTTGCGCAGGATCGGTACGACCAGGCCATCTTCCTGTTCGAGCAGAGCGACCAGCAGGTGGGCGGGGGCGACCTCCGGGTTGCGGCGCTGGGAGGCAAGCTGCTGGGCGGCGGCGACGGCTTCCTGCGACTTGACGGTGAACCGGTCGGGCTGCACTTAGGGTGATTGTAGGCCGACCCGGGGGTCTAGCCTGCTGCCTCGGCCCGCCGCATCCCGGTCACCGCCCAGGCCGCAAGTAGGCCGATCAGCCCCAGCGCGACGGCCCAGGTGGCGGCGACCTCGGCCGGTTGACCGGCGAGCAGATCGCGGTTGGTGTCGAGCACCAGGGTGAGGGGGTTGACCTTGGCCACGTGCTCGACCCAGCCGGCCAGCAGCACCTGCGGCACGTAGACCGGCGTCATGAAGAGCAAGATGAAGACCGGGAACTGCATCAGTGGACCAGCCTGCAGGGTGCGCAGGCGGAGGGCGACCCCCGCGGCGAAGAGCAGCGCCATCACGTTGACGGTCAGCGAGAGCAGGTAGAGAGTGGTGATTTCAACCGCGTCACCGCCTACCGACATCCCCGCCAGCAGCGCCACCGTCGTCACCACCGCCCAGGTGACCATGACCCGGACCGCGGCGGTCAGCACATAGCCGCCGACGATCGCGGTGCGGCGCCGGGTCGCCAGCAGCATCCGCCGTCCCATCCCGAACTGGAAGTCGGCGGCGATCGAGAAGCCGGTGAAGACGCCGCCCAGTGCCGATGCCTGCAGCAGGACGAAGCCGAAGATGAAGGTCGTGTAGCCGGCGGGGTAGTCGAAGCCCGGCGTCTCGGAGATCGCCGAGAGGCCGCCGGCGAAGGCGGCGAGGAAGAAGAGCGGGAAGATCAGCGCCGGGATCAGCAGCGCCGGGTTGGTGAAGACGTTGTGCAGGCTGCGCCAGGTGATGCCCAACGCCGCCGAGATGTAGGGGCTGCTCACGTCCGCACCATCCTCTCCCGCAGCGAGAACGAAGCGATCGAGATCGATAGGGCGATCAGCGCCAGGGCGATGCCGAAGGCGAGCGCGAGCGCTTCCCAGTCCCAGCCGAAGACGAAGAGGCTGCGGATGCCCTCGATCAGGTAGCTGACCGGGTTGATCGTCGCCACCGTGCGGAACCAGTCCTCTTCGATCAGGTCACGCGGCAGCGAGATCGAGCTGAAGAAGAGCAATACGAAGAGCAATGGGAAGGTGCCCTGCACGGTCTCGCCCGAGCCGGTGCGGATCGCCAGGAACATGCCGATGCCGCCGAAGCCGATCGAGATCAGGATCGAGAGGGCGAAGAGGACCGGCACGCCGAGCGGACCGGCGGCGAGGTCGGCGCCGGCAGCAAGCCCGGCGGCGAGGTAGACGGTCGCCTGCAGCAGCCCGATCGCAACCAGGCCGCCGAGCTGCCCCGCGATCAGCGCCGAGCCCCGCATCGGGGTCAACGCCAGGCGGTTGAAGAAGCCGTTCTCGATGTCTTCGGCCAGCGCCTGGCCTGAGTTCATCGTCGCGAAGAGGGCGCCCTGAATGAAGGGAAAGGCGAGGATGAAGGTCAGGTAGGAGTCGGTGGGGAAGCCGGGGATGCTCGTCGCCGCGTCGAGCCCAGCGCTGTTGACCGCGAGCAGGAAGAGCGGAAAGACGATGCTGGGGACGATCATCGCCGGCTGGCGCAGGGTGCGCAGGACCGAGCGGCCGGCAAGCGAGCCGATCTGGGT
>JBAREU010000167.1:0-4205 GCA_049796515.1 Solirubrobacterales bacterium | reverse complement strand
GAGTTCCTGCGAGGGGACTCCCGACGGTCGGTCGGGCCAGGGACGGCAAGGTTGCCCTTCTCTTTACTGGGCAGGGCTCTCAACGCCTGAGCATGGGCGAGGAGCTCTACGGCTCAGATCCGATCTTCAAAGAGTCATTCGATCGCGTCTGCGAGGAGCTCGACCAACACCTGGAGAAACCACTTAAGGGGATCGTCTTCGCCAAGGGCAAAAAGGCGGAGGCGCTGCTCGACGACACGACCTACGCCCAGCCGGCTCTCTTTGCGGTCGAGGTGGCGCTGTTCGAGGCGTTGAGCAAGAGAGGTCTGAAGCCAGATCTCCTCGCCGGGCACTCGATTGGCGAGATCGCGGCGGCTCATGTGGCCGGGGTGCTCGACCTCCAAGACGCAGCCAAGCTCGTCGCTGCCAGGGGGCGGTTGATGGGGGCGCTGCCAGCGGGTGGGACGATGGCGGCTATCGAGGCGACGGAGGAGGAGGTCGCTGAGTCGATCGCCGGCAGGGAGGGGGAGCTGGCGATCGCTGCGGTCAATGGCCCGAGCTCGATCGTCATCTCCGGAGCGCAGGAGGTAGTCGAGGAGGTCCGCGCCCACTGGGAGGCCGAGGGCCGCCGGACCAAACAGCTGGGCGTCTCCCACGCCTTCCACTCGCCCCTGATGGAGCCGATGCTGGGTGAGTTCACTGCGGTCGCCGAGGGTTTGGAGTACCGCGAGCCGACGATCCCGATCGTCTCCAACGTCAGCGGCGAGACGCTCACCCCCGAGCAGGCCACCGATCCCGCCTACTGGGTGCGGCACGTGCGCGAGCCGGTGCGCTTTGCCGACGCGATCTCCACCCTGCAGAAGCAAGGAGCGAGCACCTACCTGGAGCTCGGCCCCGATCCGGTGCTCTGCGCGATGGCGCGGGAGTGCCTGGGCGAGGAGCAGGATCTCGCCGCCTTCGTCCCCACTCTGCGCGAGGGACGCGAGGAGGCCGGAGCGGTCTCGACCGCGATTGCCGCCGCTCATGCCGCCGGGGCGAAGGTCGAGTGGGAGCGCTTCTTCGAGGGGACGGGGGCGAGGCGCGTGCCGTTGCCGACCTATCCCTTCCAGCGCACTCACTACTGGCTCGCTTCCACCGCCGGGCAGGCGGCCGACGCGAGCGCGATCGGCCAGAGTGACCCCGACCATCCCCTGCTGGGGGCGGCGCTGGAGATTGCCGGCGACTCGGGGGAGGGAGTGCTGCTCACCGGCCGTATCTCCCTTGCCACCCATCCCTGGCTGGCGGACCACGTCGTCGGCGAGGCGATCCTCTTCCCCGGAACCGCATTGCTCGAGCTGGCGCTGCGAGCCGCGCGGCAGGTCGAGGCTGAGACCGTCGAGGAGCTCACCCTGCAGGCGCCGCTGCTCGTCCCCGAGGTGGGGGCGATGACGATCCAGGTCTCCGTCTCGGGACCGGCCGAGGACGGCCGCCGTGAGATCTCGATCCACTCCCGCGCGGATGGAGAGGGCGGGGAGTGGGCCCAGAACGCGAGCGGCGCCCTCTCGACCCAACCCCCCTCGGTCCCCGAGCCGCTCGAACCCTGGCCACCCGAGGGCGCCGAGCCACTTGAGGTGGATTACCTCTACGACCTCCTCGCCGAGCACGGCCTGCGCTACGGCCCCTCCTTCCAGGGCGTGATCGCGGCCTGGAAAGGAGGGGATGAGATCTACGCTGAGGTGGCGCTGCCCGAGGAGCAGGGCCACGAGGCCGAGCGCTTCGCAATCCATCCGGCCCTGCTCGACGCCGCCTTGCACGGCATTGCGCTCGCCGCGACCGAGGGCGCCGGTGAAGCCAAGCTGCCCTGGGTCTGGAGCGGGGTCTCGCTGTACACCGAGGGGTCCAGGCAGCTGCGCGTGCGCATCGCTCCCGAGGGCGAGAAGGTCTCCCTGCGGGTCGCCGACGCGGCGGGGGAGCCCGTCGCCACCGTCGACGCCCTGGTCCTGCGCCCGCTCTCCACCGCACCGGTGCAGGTACAGGCTTCTCACCAGGGGGGCTTGCTCGGCCTTCAGTGGACCGAGGTCGCCGTCCCCGAGCGGGACGACGCACCCGGCGAGGTCGAGCAGCTTCATTGCCGTGTAGAGGGCGGCATCCCCGTTGCCGAGGCGGCACGGAGGGCGACGGAGGACGCCCTGGAGGCGATCCAGCGATGGCTCACCGACGAGGCGAAGGCCGACTCGCGCCTGGCGCTGATCACGCGGGGGGCGGTGGCGGCGACGGGGGAAGAGTCTCCAGACCCCGCCGCCGCGGCGATCTGGGGCCTGCTGCGCTCGGCCCAGTCCGAGCACCCGGGCCGCTTCGCCCTGATCGATACCGACGGCAGCGAGGCATCGGAGGCCGCGCTCGCCGGCGCCCTGGCGATCGGGGCCGAGGAGCCCCAGTTGGCACTGCGGGAGGGAATGGCACTGGCGCCGCGGGTGCTGCCGGCCAAAGACACGGGAGATTCGCTGATCCCGCCGCCGGGGCCTTGGCGCCTCGAGGCGCTGAAACGCGGCAGCCTCGAGAGTCTCGCGCTCACCCAGAGCCCCCACGCCGAGGAGCCCCTCGGCCCGACCGAGGTACGTATCCGGATGCACGCCGCCGGGCTCAACTTCCGCGATGTCCTCGTCGCCCTCGGCCTCTACCCGGGAGAGGCGGCGATCGGCGGCGAGGGTGCGGGAGTGGTGGTCGACGTCGGCTCCGACGTCGGCGACCTCGCTCTCGGCGACCGAGTGATGGGACTGGTCCTCGACGCCTTCGGCCCGCTCGCCAAGAGCGAGCGCGGCTTCCTCGCCCGCGTACCCGAGGGCTGGACCTTCGAGCAAGCCGCGGCGATGCCGATCGTCTTCGCCACCGCCTTCTTCGGCCTCAACGACCACGCCGAGCTCAAGGCGGGAGAGAAGGTCCTGATCCACGCCGGTGCGGGCGGGGTCGGCATGGCGGCGGTCGGGCTCGCAAAGCACGTCGGTGCCGAGGTCTTCGCCACGGCTAGCCCCGCCAAGTGGGAGGTGCTGCGCGATCTCGGCCTCGACGAGGATCACATCGCCTCTTCGCGCGACCTGGAGTTCAAGGACAAGTTCCTGCAGGTCACCGATGGCGAGGGAGTCGACGTCGTCCTCAACGCCCTCGCCGGCGAGTTCGTCGACGCCTCGCTCGCCCTGCTGCCCCGCGGCGGTCGCTTCCTCGAGATGGGCAAGACGGACATCCGCGATCCGGCCCAGGTCAGCACCGCTCATCCGGGGGTCTCCTACCTGCCCTTTGACATCAACGAAGCCGGGTCGAAGCGAACCGGGGAGATCCTCGCCGAGGTTGCGGCCCTCTTCGAGCAGGGCGCCCTGCGCCATCCGCCGATAACGACCTGGGACGTGCGCGAGGCGCCGCGGGCCTTCCGCCACCTGCGCGAGGGCAAGAACGTCGGCAAGGTCGTGCTCGAGATTCCCCAGGGGCTCGACCCCGAGCGCACCGTGCTCGTCACCGGCGGAACGGGAGGGCTCGGGGCCCTCACGGCCCGCCACCTCGTCGAGCGTCACGGCGCCCGCCACCTGCTCCTCGTCAGTCGCAGCGGTGCTGACGCCGAGGGGGCAGCCGAGCTCCGGGCCGAGCTCGAGGAGCTGGGCGCGGAGGTCGAGATCGCCGCCTGCGACGTCGCCGACCGTGGGTCGTTGGAGGAGTTGCTGGGCTCGATTCCCGCCGAGCACCCCCTGGGGGCCGTCGTCCACTGTGCCGGCGCGATCGCCGACGGCACCGTCGAGACCCTCGACTCCGAGCGGGTGGCGAAGGTCTTCGCCCCCAAGGTCGACGCCGCCTGGAACCTGCACGAGCTGACCAGCGAGGCGAGGCTCTCCGACTTCGTCCTCTTCTCCTCCGCCGCGGGGACCCTGGGCGGACCGGGCCAGGGCAACTACGCCGCCGCCAACGTCTTCCTCGACGCGCTCGCGCAGAAGCGCAAGGCGGAGGGCCTGCCCGCCATCGCCATCGCCTGGGGGCTCTGGCGGCGCGAGAGCGGGATCACCGGCAGCTTGAGCGAAGCCGATGTAGCGCGGATGCGCGCCGGCGGGATCGAGGCGCTCGGCGATGAGCAGGGTCTCGACTTGTTCGACGCGTCCCTTCGCGCCGGCCGCCCCCAGGCCATTGCGGTTCCGTTCGACCTCGCGGGGTTGAAGACGCTGGCCGCGAGCGGGGCGCTGCCGCCGATCCTCAGCGGCCTGGTG
>JBAREU010000166.1:0-2953 GCA_049796515.1 Solirubrobacterales bacterium | reverse complement strand
CCCCTCCCCCCCTGACAGGACCCGCTGGCCGGAGTTCGCCGGCCGAGCAGCTGTTCTAGCCGCCTTCGTCGCGCTCCTCGTCCACACCATGGCCTACGCCGGCTTCTACGAGGACCCGATCACCTGGGTCCTTTTGGCGGTAGGCGCATCGCTGGCGACGTCGGCCGCGGTCCGCCTCTCGGCGTAGGCTCGCGCCGTGTCGGGCTACCTCCGCCGCCTAGCGACGACCGGCGCCGCCTACACCGCGGCGAGCGTCGTCTCGAAGCTGATCGCGGTCGCGTTGCTGCCGCTCTACACGCGTTACCTGACGCCTGCCGACTATGGCGCCGCCGAGGTCCTCTTCGCTGCTGTCGTCGCCGCCAGCATCGTGATCCGCTTCGGCGTGATCGAGGCCGTGCTGCGCTTCTACTACAAGGCCGGCGAGGATCCGCGCCGCGTCGTCGCCACCTCCTTCGCGGCGCTCTTCTGGTTCGGTACCGCCGCGGCGCTGATCGCGCTGCCCTTCGCCGAGCCGATCTCCGAAGCCCTGCTCGATCGCTCCGCGCCGGACCTGACCAGGATCGCGATCGGCGGGCTCTGGGTGCTGACCCTGCACGAGTACCTGCTGACCCTGTTCCGGCTCGAGGAGCGGGCCCGCGCCTTCTTCGTCGTGACGATCGCCAACGTGCTGGTCGCGATCGCCCTCACCGTCGTCCTGGTCGTCGGCGAGGACGAGGGGGCCCGCGGCCTCCTGCTCGGCAGCTACCTCAGCGGGGCCGCTTTCGTGCTGGGGCTGATCGTCGTCCACCGGCGCAGCCTCTCGCTCAGGATCGATCGCGCCTTGCTGCGGCGGATGCTGCGCTTCGGCCTGCCGACGATGCCGGCGGAGCTCTCGCTCTACGCGCTCAACTTCGTCGACCGGATCATCATCGTCCGCACGGTCGGGTTGGCCGAGGCGGGCCTCTACTCGCTAGCGGTCAAGTTCTCACAGGCGGTCAACGTGCTCGTCCGCGGCTTCCAGCTCGCCTGGCCACCGCTCGCCTACTCGATCCGCGACGACGAGGAGGCGCGGCGCGCCTACGCTGCGGTCGTCACCTGGTTCCTCGCCGGCTGTGCCTTCGTCGTCGCCGGCATGTGGCTGCTCTCGCGCTGGATCGCCCGCGCCCTCGCCGCGCCGGAATTCTTCGAGTCCTACGAAGCGGTCGGTCTGATCTCCACCGCCGTCACCCTCTACGCCCTCTACATGGTGCTGCTGGTGATCCTCGGCCGCACCGGCCGCACCGAGTTCAACTTCCCGGCGACCGGCGCCGCGCTGGTCGTCAACGTTGTCCTCAACCTCATCCTCGTGCCGCCCCTCGGCATCGTCGGCGCCGGCATCGCTCTGGTGGTCTCCTACCTCGTCGTGGTCGCGCTGATGTATGGGTTCACCCAGCGCCTCTTCCCGGTGCCCTACGAATGGGGCCGCCTGGCGCGGGTCGTCCTCGTCACCGCGGTACTGGTCGGCCTCGGCGAGCTACTGCTGCCGACCGACGGGTTCGGAGCCCTGGCGGCGAGGACCGTCCTCTGGTTGCTCTACCCCGCCGTCCTCTTGCTCAGCGGCTTCTTCACCCATGACGAGCGCCGCTCGCTGGCTCGACTCCGCCACCCTGGCGAGCTCTTGGAGCAGTACCGCGCTGCCAGACAGCGCCCGGCTGTCGTCGATGGCCAGCTCCCCGAGGCTTTCGAGGCGAGCCAGATGGACGAGGACAGCCGCACCTAGACGCGGTCGCGGAGGCTTTCGCCGCGGCTGGGGAGGAGGGCCTGGCGGGCGTGGGCCCACATGATCCGTGCCGAGCGGTTCGGGGCGGCGGCCGCAGCCAGGGCGCGCAGGGCGTAGGACCAGGCGGTGAGGAGGCGAACTGCCAGAGCCGCCCCGGGGCCGTGGTGCACCCGCATGTATCTATCTCGATTGCGGTGGAATTCGACGATGCGGGGCAGGCCGGCGGCGAGGTCGGTGGAGAGCTGGTCGTGGTGGACCGCCTTGGCACCGGGGACGTAGAGCGTGCGCCAACCCGCGTCGCCGAGCCGCTTGCAGAAGTCGCACTCGTCGTAGTAGACGAAGAAGGCGGGGTCCAGGTAGCCGACCTCTACCGCGGCCTCGCGTCGCACCATCAATGCGCTCGATTGCGCCCAGTCGACGCGCCGTGTCTCCTCTCCCTTGCTCTGCACAGTGAGCAGGCGGTGCAGGAAGGCGGCACCCGCCAGCGCCGTGCCAACGCCGGGGAAGCGCCAGGCGCAGGGGACCGGATCGCCCTGCGAGTCGAGCAGCTGGGCGCCGGTGGCGGCGGCCCGAGGATCGCCGTCGAGCGCCGCGATCAGCGCTTGCGTGGCCCCCGGACGCAGCTCGGAGTCCTCGTTGAGCAGGAGGCCGAACTCGCCGCGCGCCTCCTGCAGCAGGCGGGTGTCGTTGGCCGCCTTGCCCTCGCGCCGGTCGAGCTCGATCAGCCGGATGTCCCGGCCCAGCTGTCGCACCGCCTCGGCGGAGCCGTCGTCGGAAGCGTTATCGAGCACCAGGATCTCGTGCTCGAGATCGGGCGGCGTCGTGCGTTCGATCGCGTCGAGACAGCGGAGCAGCAGCTCCCGGCCATTCGTATTGACCACGCAATAGGAGACCAGCACGGCGACAATGCTCGCCCATGCGCGTCCAGATCGTCGATCCACCCGCCTACACGCCACCGTACGACCACGCCCTGGCGGGGGCCCTGTCCCGCGCCGGCGCGGAGGTGGAGCTGATCACCTGCCATTTCCCCTATGGGCCCGTGCCCCAGGAGCAGGGCTATGAGGTGCATGAGCTGTTCTACCGGCGCGGCTCACGACCGGGGATCGGCGACCGCCGGCGCCGGATGCTGCGTGCGGCTGAGCACATACCGGACATGTGGCGCTACCGCCGGGTGGCCGAGCGGGCGGATCTCGTCAACTACCAGTGGCTGCCGAT
>JBAREU010000165.1:0-2791 GCA_049796515.1 Solirubrobacterales bacterium | reverse complement strand
GCTCCTGCTCGTCGATCCGCTGGCCCATCCGGGCCGGTCAGGCTCCCGCCGCGCTGCGGCGCTCCGACTCGGCGGCGATCCCGTCGACCAGCTGTTTGACCCCCAGCCTGGCAACGGCAACCACGGCTGCGCCGACCAGCGGCACGGTCGGCGTGGTGCGCACGGCGTAGGTGACTTTCGTCCCCCCGTCCTGCGGAGTCAGTTCGACCGTTCCAACGTGGTCGCGCAGGGGCGCCCCGGAGAGCAGCTTGTAGGAGAAGCGGCTCGGCTCCTCGTAGACGATCGTTTCCTCTCGCAGCGGCGGCCCAACCGTACTGAGCACCCGGATCGACCCGACCCCGTTGGGCGCCGGCTCCCCCTCGCGCTCGAGCCTCGACTTCCGCACGGGCGTGATGTCCGCGTAGCTCCGGTGATCGGTCAGAACACCGAACACGGTCTCGGGCGGCGCCTTTACCTGGCGAACGAAAGTGAAGCTGGCCATGACGCGGGAGCCTAGCGGGAGGGACAGCCGGTCATCCCACCAACCGCCACTGTTTAGGGTCGCTTCCAGCGATGGCCGCGACCTCGCCGCGGATTGTCAGGTGATCGAGACAGGAGAGGACGATCTGCAGCGCCCAGGCGCTGGCGGGCGAGTTGACGTTGTCGGGGCCAAGCAACCCGGCGACGATCTCGAAGGCGGTCTTCTCACCCTCGCCGAGCGCTTCGCGGGTTTTGCCGAGCAGCCCGTCGACCTGGCGCCGCGCCTCGGCGATCTTCGCCTCCGGGTCGCGGAACGTGCGGCCGTGACCGGGCAGGACGAGTTCGACGTCCAGCGGCTCGACCTCGTCGAGGCCGCGCTGGAATTCGGCGATCGGATCGGGCGTGTGGCCGTAGTCGAAGAAGAGGACGGTGCGGCCGAGCAGGTGGTCGCCGGAGATCATCAGCTTGCGCTCGGGCTGGTGCAGGACCACGTGCGAGGGAGCGTGGCCCGGCGTCTCGTGGACCTGCCAGGCACCGAGGTCGGTCTCGACTTCGACCCCGGGCACGAGGTCGCGGTCGGGCTCGACGATCGCGTCGATGCCGTTGTCGTCGTCATCTTCGCGGGACGCGCGGTAACGCTCCAGCGCCGCCGGCGGGACGCCGCTCTGCCGCGCCACCTCGATCCGGTTCTCGAGCGCCGCCGCCGGGTCGTCCGCCATCAGGCGCACGTGCCCCCAGGCGGGGTGCATCCAGAGCTCACAGCCGGCGCCCTCGACGATCGGCGCGGCGAGCCCGTAGTGGTCGGTGTGCGAGTGGGTGCAAACGAGCAGGCGGACGTCCTCGAGGCCGAAGCCCGCCTGGGCCAGGGCGAGGTCGAAGCGGCGCAGGCCGCCCTTGCCGCCGATGCCCGTGTCGAAGAGAACGATGCCACCGTCGGCGGCGACCGCCCAGACATTGCCGTGCGGAACCCCCGGCCAGGGCAGCGGCAGGCGCAGCCTCCATACGCCGGGCAGGACTTTCTCCGCGCGAGGGGTCTCGGCGCGCTTGCGGTCGTCCGCCATCGGCGGCATCCTCTCAGGCGGTGGAGCGATCCGGCGTGAGCACCGTCAAGCTGGGCTAATGGCCGCGGCACGACCATCGCGCCTCAGCGCAACGCTGCGCGAAGGCGAGCGGGTGACCCCGCTGGAGCTCTTCTTCGACCTCGTCTTCGTCCTCGCGCTCACCCAGTGCACGGCGCTGATGTCGAACGACCCGACCTGGGAGGGCTTGGCGCAGGGGCTGCTCGTACTGGGCATGCTCTGGTGGGCCTGGGTCGGATATTCCTGGCTGACCAGCGTGCTCGACCCCGAGGAGGGCGCGGTACGACTGGTGATGTTCGGCGCGATCGCCGCCCTGCTGATCGTCTCGCTCTGCGTGCCGGAGGCGTTCGGCGATCTGGCGCTCGTCTTCGCTCTCGCCTACGGCGCCGTGCGGGTCGCCCAGATCGGCCTCTTCATGCTCGCCAGCCCCGAGGACGATGCCCTGCGCCACTCGGTGATCGCCCTCGCCGCCAGCACCGCGGTCGCGGTCGTCCTGCTGGCCACCGCCTCGCTCTTCGATGGTGTCGCTCAGGGAGCGCTCTGGGCGCTTGCCCTCTTCCTCGACATGGCCGGGCCCTACTTCTTCGGCTCCGAAGGCTGGAAACTGATGCCCGAGCACTTCGCCGAGCGCCACGGGCTGATCGTGATCATCGCCCTGGGCGAGTCGATCGTCGCGATCGGCGTCGGCGCCTCCGGCGCGCTCGACCTCGGCATCGGCACCGCTGCCGTGCTGGGGGTCGCGTTGACCGCGGCGATGTGGTGGACCTACTTCGACATCGTCGCGATCGTCGCCGGTCGCCGCCTCGTCGACGCCGAGCGGGGCCGCGTCCAGAACGAGATGGCGCGCGACTCCTACTCCTTCCTGCACCTGCCGATGGTGGCCGGCATCGTCCTCGTTGCCCTCGGCATGAAGAAGACGATCGGCCACTTCGACGAGCACCTGGACACTGTCCCCGCCTTCGCCCTGCTCGGCGGGCTGGCGCTTTACCTGCTCGGCCACGTCGCCTTCCGCTACCGCCACGTCCACACGATCAACCGCCAGCGGCTGCTGCTGGCGATCGTGCTGGTGATCCTGGTGCCCGTGGCCATCGAGATCCCCGCTCTCGCCGCACTCGCCGCCGTCAACGTGCTGATCTGGGCGATGATCGTCTACGAGACCCGCAGCTACGGCGAGGGCCGCCGGCAGGTCCGCCGCCCGGAAGCAGCCGAGGCCTGAGCAGCGGACGTGCCGTCGCTCAGGGGCCCATATGGAC
>JBAREU010000164.1:0-4424 GCA_049796515.1 Solirubrobacterales bacterium | reverse complement strand
GGCTCGAAGTCCTCGGCTCCACCGATCTCGGCCAGCTGGGCGGCGAGCTCCAGCACGTCGGTCTCGATCCCGCTGCCGATGTTGACCGGCCCGCTCGCTCCCGATTCGGCCGCGGCCAGGGCCGCCGCCACCACGTCGCCCACATATATGTAGTCACGGGTCTGCCGGCCGTCGCCGTACACGGTCGGTCGCTCGCCGGCGCGCAAACGGCCGCAGAAGATCGCGATCACGCCGGCCTCGCCGAGCGGGTCCTGGCGCGGCCCGTAGACGTTGCCGAGCCGCAGGCTCACGCCGGAGAGCCCGTAGAGACGCTCGTAGAGCGCCAGGTATCCCTCGGCGGCGAACTTGCTCTGGCCATAGGCGGAGAGCGGCGCGATCGGCGTGCTCTCGTCGAGCGGCAGCCGCTGCCCCTCGCCCTCCCCGTAGATCGCCCCGCCAGTGGAGACGAAGACGATGCGGGGCGAGCCGGCCATCCGCATCGCCTCCAACAGGTTGGCCGTGCCGCCGATGTTGATCGCGGCATCAAAGGCGGGGTCCTCCAGCGAGCGGCGGACGTCGATCTGTGCCGCCAGGTGGAAGACGATCTCAGGCTGGGCCCTCGCGACCACCTCAGCCAGCGCCGCAGCCTCGCGGATGTCGAGCTCGGCCAGTTCGGCGCCGGCGGCGAGCGCGCCGTCGAGGTTCTCGCGCCGCCCGGTGGAGAGGTCGTCGACGACGGTCACCGCGTCGCCGCGCGCGAGCAGCGCATCGACCAGGTTCGAGCCGATGAAGCCGGCGCCGCCGGTGACCAGAGCCCTCATGAGCGCGCCGATCCTATGAGGATCGGCGGCGCCCCGCCGGACGGCGTCGCCGAACGCCCCTGCTACTCTCGCCCGCCGATGCGCCTCATAGTCACCGAGAAGAACAACAGCGCCAAGAAGATCGCCGACATCCTCGGCCGCGGCGAGGCGAAGGCGGACAAAACCTTCAAAGTCCCCTTCTACACCTGGACCGACGCCGACGGCGTCGAGCAGATGACGATCGGGCTCAAGGGCCACGTGCTCGGTCCCGCCTTCCCCGAGGGCTACTCGAACTGGCAGAAGACCGACCTGCACGACCTAATCGACGCCAAGCTGATCAAGGAACCGACCGACAAAAACGTCGTCAAAGCGATCCGCAAAGTCGCCAAAGGCGCGGACGAGCTGGTGATCGCGACCGACTTCGACCGCGAGGGCGAGCTGATCGGCCTCGAGGCGCTGGAGGAGATGCTCGACGCCAACCCTGAGCTGGGTACCCGCGAGGAAGCGGACAAAGGCAGCCTGCGGATCGCCCGCGCTCGCTACTCGGCACTGACCAAGGAAGAGATCGAGCGCGCCTTCAACGAGCTCGACGAACTCTCTTACCCGCTCGCCAACGCCGGCGCCGCGCGCCAGGACATCGACCTGCTCTGGGGCGCGACGCTGACCCGCGCCGTCTCGCTCGCCAGCCGCCGCTTCGGCTCCAACTTTCTCTCGGTGGGCCGCGTGCAGAGCCCCACGCTGGGGTTGATCGTCGAGCGCGAGATGGAGCGCCGCGCCCACGTCCCAAAACCGTTCTGGGAACTGTTCGCCAAGTTCCAGCACCCCGACGGCAGCTTCGAGGCCCACCACGCGACCGACAAATTCTGGGAGAAAGCGGAGGCCGACAAGGCGCTCGCCGGCACCTCCAGCCCGGGCACGGTCAAGTCGGTGACGGCGCGCAAGAACACGCGCAGGCCGCCGACCCCCTACAACACGACCGCCTTCAGCACCGACGCTTCCAGCCGCCTCGGCATCACCCCCGCCAGCGCGATGCGGATCGCCGAGGACCTCTACATGGACGGCTTCATCTCCTACCCGCGTACCGACAACACGGTCTACCCGGTCTCGCTGCCGGTCCGCGAGCTCGTCTCCTCGCTGGTCAGGGTCAAGGAGTTCTCCGCCGCCGCCGGCCTGCTCGACGGCGAGCTGAAAGCGACCCGCGGCAAAAAAGAGACGACCGACCACCCGCCGATCTACCCGACCCAGGCGATCCACCCCGGCGCCCTCGACGGCCCCAAGAAGCGCGTCTACGAACTCGTCGTGCGCCGCTTCCTCGCCACCTTCAGCCCGCCGATGATCACTGAGTCGACCCGGGCCGACATCGAGGCCGGCTCGGAGACCTACTTCGTCCGGGGCTCGGTCGTCGTCGACCCCGGCTACGCCGGCATCTATACCTACGCCCGCTCCGCCGACGAGGAGATCCCGGCCCTGCGGGAGGGCCAGCAACTCGATCTCGACGGCGAGCCCTGGATCGTCGACAAGGAGACCCAGCCGCCCTCGCGGATCTCGCAGGCAAAACTGATCGAGATGATGGAGGAGCGCGGCCTCGGCACCAAAGCGACCCGCGCCGACATCATCCAGAAGCTCTTCGACCGCGGCTACGTCTATAGCAACCCACCGGTCCCTTCCGAGACCGGGATCGCCCTGTACGAAGCGTTCAAGAGCTACGTGCCGGCGATGGCGACGCCTGAGATGACCGCCCTGCTGGAGGCGGAGATGGACCGGATCGCCGCCGGCGAGATGACCAAGGGTGCCGTCGTCGGCGAGAGCCGCGATCTGCTGCACAAGACCTGGACCGAGATCGACGGCAGCCGCGAGGACCTGGCCAAAGTCATCTGGAAAGGCATGGACGAGGACCGCATCCTCGGCCCCTGCAAGGTCTGCGAGGAAGCCGGTCGCAAGAAGGAGGACGGCTCCCCCCACATGCTGCGCATCATCCGGGCGAAAAAATCGGGCAAACGCTTCGTCGGCTGCTCGGGATGGGTTCTCGACGACCCCGAGTCCTGCGACCAGACCTTCCCGCTGCCCCAGCGTGGTGACGTCTTCCGCCTCGAGGACCGCTGCTCGATCTGCGATCAGACGCCGCGACTCAAAGTCGTCCCCTTCCGCGGCCGCCCCTGGAACCTCTGCCTCAACGACGACTGCGAGTCGATGCAGGAGATGAAGAAGCGCCGCGCCGAGCGCGAAGCGGCGAAAGCCGCGAAAGCGGAGATGGCGAAAAAGCCGCCGCCGGACAAATCCACCACCGCGACGCGCAAACGGAAACGGGCCAAAGCGACGGCCAAAGGCTGAGGCCCCGGGCGTTGTTCATCTCGCTCGAGGGGGTCGACGGGTCAGGCAAGAGCACGCAGGCGAAGCTGCTCGCCGAGGCGCTCGGCCCGGAGACGCTCTCGATCCGCGAGCCGGGGGGGACCGCGGCCGCCGAGCGGATTCGCGATCTGCTCGCCGACCCGGCGCTGGAGGTCGATTCCTTCGCCGAGCTGCTGCTCTTCTCGGCGGCTCGCGCCGACCTGCTCGCCCGCGTCGTGCGTCCCGCGCTGGAGGCTGGCGGGACGGTCGTCGCCGACCGCTTCGCCGATTCCAGCGTCGCTTACCAGGGCGGTGCGCGCGGGCTGGGGACCAGTCACGTCCTCTCGCTCGTCGACACCGCGATCGACGGCTTCTGGCCGGACCTGACGCTGTACCTGCGAATCGACCCGGAGGTCGGCCTGGGCCGGGCGGCCGGCGACGATCGCTTCGAGGCCGCGGGGCTGGAGCTACAGCGCGCCGTCGCCGAGGCCTACGACGAGATCGCCCAGATCGCATCGGATCGGGTCGTCGTCATCGACGCCCAGGGGACGGTGGAGGAGGTTCATGCGCGGGTGATGGACGCGATTAGGGACCACGCGTAGTGGCCGCGGGTCCTGTCGGAGAGGAGGGGGGTGTTAGCGGCCTCACCCGGCCGAACACCCCCCTCCCCTCCGCCACCCGCGGAAGCCACCAGCCGCGGGCTCAGATGGCGCTGAGTGCGGCGCTAAAGGCAGGGCCGTCGCATGCGTACCTTTTCCGGGGGCCACGTGGGGCCGGGAAGCGTGAGATGGCTCGGGCGTTCGCTGCTGAGATCCTTGCCGGGGCCGCTGAGGATGCTGAGGATGTGCGGCGTAGGGCGCTGCTGGATCCTTCGCCGCATCCTGACCTGGTCTGGTTGGTGCCGAAGGGGGCGCAGCATATGGTTGAGGAGGTGCGCGAGCGGGTCATCCGCGCCGCCGCCTACCGGCCTTATGAAGGCGGCAAGCGGGTCTTCGTGATCGAGGCGGCGGAGGCGATGCGCGACGAGAGCCAGAACGCGCTGCTGAAGACGCTGGAGGAGCCGCCTGAGTTCGTCCACCTGATCTTGCTCAGCTCCGAGCCGGCGGCCCTGCTGGAGACGATCGCCTCGCGCTGCCAGCCGGTCGACTTCGCACCGCTGCCGCTCGAGGCGGTGGAAGCCGCGCTCTCCGGTGATTCGGCCGAGGTCGCGGCGGCGGCGCGACTCTCCGGGGGCGACGTCGAGCTCGCCCGCTTCCTGCTGACCGAGCCGGGCGCGAGGCTCCGCGAGCAGGCGGTCGCGATGGACTGGCCGGCGAT
>JBAREU010000163.1:0-11033 GCA_049796515.1 Solirubrobacterales bacterium | reverse complement strand
GGACTTTAGACCGTGCAATAGCACGGTCAAGGTCGGCAGCGGCAAAGCCGCGGCTGTCCGGCTAGCGGATCTGGACGCCGGAGATGGCGCGGGAGATGACTAGGCGCTGGATCTCGGAGGTGCCCTCGAAGATCGTGTAGATCTTCGCGTCGCGGTGCATCCGCTCAACCGGGAACTCGCGGGTGTAGCCGTTGCCGCCGAGGATTTGGATCGCCCGCTCGGTCGACCAGACCGCTACCTCGCCGGCCTTCAGCTTCGACATCGAGCCCTCAGCGTTCTCGAACTTCTGGCCGCTGCGCCCCATCCAGGCGGCGCGCCAGACGAGCAGCCGGGCGGCGTCGATCTCCATCTTCATGTCGGCGAGGGTGAAGGCGATCGCCTGGTTCTCGATGATTGCCCTACCGAACTGCTGGCGCTCTTTGGCGTACTCAAGCGCGTACTCGTAGGCGGCCCGGGCGATGCCGATCGCCTGCGCGCCGACCGTCGGCCGGCTGGCCTCGAAGGTCTGCATCGCCGCCTGGGATTTGGCGCTCTTGCCCTCGCGCACTCGGGCAAGGCGTTCGTCGAGCTTCTCTTTGCCGCCGAGCAGACAGGAGCCGGGGACGCGGCACTCGTCGAGGTGGACGTCGGCGGTGTGGGAGGCGCGCAGACCGTGCTTCTTCACCTTGGCGCCCTGCTCGCAGCCCTTCGTCCCGGGCGGGATGATGAAGGCGGCATGGCCGCGCGAGCGCAGCTCGCGGTCGACCGAGGCGATGACGACGTGGACGTCGGCGATGCCGCCATTAGTCGCCCAGGCCTTCTGGCCGTTCAGCACCCATTCGTCCTTGGCCTCGTCGTACTTGGCGGTGGTGCGGATCGCCGCCACGTCCGAGCCGGCGTCCGGCTCGGAGGAGCAGAAGGCGGCGACCTTGGGGTCGTCGGCGGTGCCGAAGCATTGCGGAATCCACTCACCCATCTGCTCCGGGGTTCCCTGCCCGAAGATCGCGGCGACAGCCAGCGAGGTGCCCATGATCGCCATGCCGATGCCGGCGTCTCCCCAGAAGAGCTCCTCGTTGGCGATCGGCAGGGTCAGGCCGGTCTCATCGGCGAAGAACTGGCCGAGCGCTTCGAAGCTGTAGAGGCCGATCTTGGCGGCCTCCTGGATCACCGGCCAGGGCGTCTCCTCGCGCTCGTCCCACTCCTCCGCGGCGGGCCTGACGACGCCCTCGGCGAAGCCGTGCACCCAGTCACGGATGTCCTGTTGATCCTGGTTCAGCTCGAGCGTGAACCTGGGGCCCTCCGCCCCAGCGCCGTCTCCGGTCGCCTCCGCCACGATCTGCTCTGCCTCTGCCACCGCTGAAGAATCGCTCATGACGCGATCCTACACGGAATCATGTCGACTTAGACGCCAGGAGACTCCGATGCAAGATCGCGTAGATCGAATGCCCGCAGACCCTCCGAGCCGCCGTCGGTGCAGTCGAAGAAGCGCCGGTTGACGCAGTCGTACTCCGGGCCGGCGCCGAGATAGGCGCGCTCGACGGAGAACGGGCAGTGCGGCAGCGCCGAGCCGGTCATCTTGACGCCGCCGAAGCCGCCCGGTTGCAGCACAGCGTCGAGCTCGACCTTGGCGCCGAAAACCTCCTGCATGCAACCGACGTACTGGATGCCGGTCAATCCGTCGACGACGCTATAGAGGAAGCGACAGCCCATCTCGACGCAGCCGCGCGGCTCGACCATCTTGTCGCAGAAGGAGCGACACTGGCGACACTCACCGGTCTTCACGCGCGTAGCGGGCACAATGAGAGTCTAGGCGGCTAGGGCATCGGCTCCAAGCACCTGGTCCAGCTCCGCCCGGAGCCCGCTGGAGGGACGAACTCGGTAGCCGTTCCCAAGCTTGACCTCGGTCGGCTCGCCGTTCTCGCCAAGAATCGCGAGGTGGACGTCGGCTTCGCCTCTGTGGTGCTCGAAGACTTCCTTCAGCTGGTCGAACGTGCCGGGGCGCTGCAGCCTCGC
The DNA here is from genome assembly GCA_049796515.1 of Solirubrobacterales bacterium. Taxonomy (GTDB): domain Bacteria; phylum Actinomycetota; class Thermoleophilia; order Solirubrobacterales; family 70-9; genus VRUE01. Next base: position 9,041 of record JBAREU010000163.1, on the reverse strand, counting down.
CGCGTGAATCGTCAGCCGCAGCGGCTCCGCCGGCGCCGCAGCAGCGGCGCTCGCCCGGGCGATCTCCTCCCCGTCGGGCTCGAAGCGCTCGGCCTCCTGCACGACGAGCTTCGTCTCGCCCCGCTCCTTGTGGTCGATCCGGCCGCGGACGAGGACGATGGCGTCCGTTTCGATTGCCCCTGCGCTCTCTGCCTGGTCGGCCTTGAAGACCAGCATCTCGACCTGCCCCTCGACGTCGTCGAGGGTCGCGAACATCATCTGGTTGCCGCTCTTGGTGCGGATCTTCTTGCTCTCGGCGACGATGCCGCCGACCGTCACCCAGGCGCCGTCGGGCTTGCCGGCCAGCTCGGCCAGGCTGCAGTCGACGCGGGCGCGCAGCGCCTCGCGCACTTCGGAGAGCGGGTGCGAGGAGAGGTAGGTACCGAGCGTCTCCTTCTCCATCGCCAGCAGCTCGCGGCGCTCGAACTCGGCCGCCGAGATCGGCGGCCGGTGTTGGGAGCTGGAGCTGCCCTCCCCTCCCCCGCCAACCGTGGCGTCGCCAAAGTCGAAGATCGAGCCCTGGCCCAGCTGCGCGTCCTCCTGCGCTTTCTGCCCGGCCGATTGCGCCGCCGGCAGCGCCTCCAGCATGCCCTTGCGGGTTGCCCCGGTCGAGTCGAGGGCGCCGCACTTGACCAGGCATTCAATCGCCCGTTTGTTGACCGCGCGCGAGTCGACCCGCTCGCAGAAGTCCCAGATCGAGGCGATCGGGGCGTCCTCGCGGGCGCGCAGGATCGCCTCGACCGCGCTGTGGCCGACGTTCTTGACCGCGTCGAGGCCGAAGCGGATCGCCTTCTCGGAGACGACGAAGTCGTGGTCGGAGGAATTGACGTCGGGCGGCAGCACGTCGATCCCCATCTCCTCGCAGCGGTTGACGAAAAATGGCACCTTGTCTTTGGTGTTCATCACCGAGGAGATCACCGCTGCCATGTACTCGGCCGGATAGTTGGCCTTGAGGTAGGCCGTGCGGTAGGCGATCAGCGCGTAACAGGCGGCGTGCGACTTGTTGAAGGAGTAGTCGGCGGCGGCCTCCATCAGCGACCACATGTCGCCCGCCACCTTCGTCGCGGTGCCGGAAGCGGTCATCCCCTGCATGAATTTGGCCTTCATCGTCGCCATCAGGTCGCGCTTCTTCTTGCCGATCGCCTTGCGCAGATCGTCCGCCTCGGCGGGGCTGAAGCCGGCCATCTGCTTGGCGATCTCCATCAGCTGCTCCTGGTAGAGAACGCAGCCGTAGGTCGGTTCGGTGATCGGCCGCAGGCGCTCGTCGGGGTAGGTGACCGAGTCGGGGCTGCGCTTGCCCTTGGCGTAGTCGGGGATGTAGCGCATCGCGCCGGGCCGGTAGAGCGAGACGAGGGCGACGATGTCGTCGAATTCGGTCGGCCGCACCTTCTTCATCGCCTCGCGCATGCCCTCGGACTCGAGCTGGAAGACGCCGGTGCCATCGCCCCTGGTGAGCATCTCAAAGGTCTTCGCGTCGTCCATCGGGATCTCGGTCACCTCCAGCTCGACGCCGCGCGAGCGCTTGATGATCTCGATCGCGTCCTCGATCACGTCGAGGTTGCGCAGGCCGAGGAAATCCATCTTCAGCAGGCCGATCTCCTCGATCGGGCCCATCGAGTACTGGGTGACGATCTTGTACTGGCGCTCCGCCTTGCCGCCATTCCCGTTGCTCGCCGGCGCACCGCGATCCTCGGCGAGCTGCAGCGGCACGATCTCCTGCAGGGGCCGGTCGGCGATCACCACCGCGGCGGCGTGGATCGAGTTGTTGCGGATGATCCCCTCGAGGCCTTGGGCGACGTCGAGGATCCGCTTCGCATCGGGCTCGGAGTCGTAGGTCCGTTTCAACTCCTGCCCTGGCCGCAGGCATTCCTCGAAGGAGGGGTTGCGGCCGAGGATCGGCTCGGGGATCTGCTTGGCGAGGCGGTCGCCGCTGCCGTAGTCGAAGCCGAGCACGCGGGCCGCATCACGGGTGGCGGCGCGCGGCGCCATCTTGCCGAAGGTGACGATCTGGGCGACCGACTCGCGGCCGTATTTCTCGGCGACATAGCGGATCACCCGCTCGCGACCGCGGACCGAGAAGTCGATGTCGATGTCGGGCATCGATTTACGCCCTGGGTTGAGGAAGCGCTCGAAGAGGAGGTCGTTGGCGAGCGGGTCGAGGTCGGTGATGTTGAGGCAGTAGGAGACGATCGACCCGGCGGCGGAACCGCGGCCGGGACCGACGGCGACACCGTTCTGCTTGGCGTAGCGAATGAAGTCCCAGACGATCAGGAAGTAGGAGGAGAAGCCCATCTCCTCGATCACCCCGAGCTCGAACTCGAGCCGCTCGACCGCCTCGGCCGGAGGCGGATCGCCGTAGCGGGCGCGCAGGCCCTCGCTGGCGATCTGCCGCAGCATCGCCTCGGGCTCGGAGCCATCCGGCGTCGGGTAGCGCGGCAGCAGCAGCTTGCCCAGCTCGATCTCGATCTGGCAGCGTTCGGCGATCTCAAGCGTGGTCGGCACCGCCTCGGGCCACTCGGCGAAGGACTCGCTCATCTCCTCGTTGCTCTTGAGGAAGAACTCGTTGGTGTCGAAGCTCAGCTTCGGTGCTTCCAGGGTCGACTTGGTCTGCACACAGAGCAGCGCCGCATGATTGTCGAAGTCCTCGCGGCGCAGGTAGTGGACGTCGGCGGTTCCGACCAGCGGGCGGTTCAGCTCGCGAGCGAAGCGGACGATGCCCTGGTTCGCCTTCTCCTGCTCCTCGATGCCGTTCTTCTGCACCTCGAAGTAGACCTGCTCGGGGCCGAATGCCTGGACCAGGTCGTCCAGGTGGGCGCGGGCGTCCTGGTCACGCTCTTCGATCAGGCGACGGCAAAAGCGCGACTGCAGGCAGCCGGTGAGGACGATGACGCCCTCGGCGTGCGCGGCCAGCAGCTCCATGTCGACGTTGGCCTTGCCCCGCGAGAAGCCTTCGAGGAAGCCGGCGGAGGTGAGCTTGACCAGGTTGGCGAAGCCGGCGTCGCTCTGGGCCAACAGGGTGAGATGGTTGCGCTCGTACTTGGGCTTCTCCTTGATCGCCTTGACGTCGTCGACGAGATAGGCCTCAAGGCCCGCGATCGGCTTGATCCCGTGCTTCTGACAGGCCTTGTAGAGCTCGACCGCGCCGTTCATCACGCCGTGGTCAGTAAGCCCCAGCGCCGGCTGCCCCAGCTCCGCCGCGCGCGCCGCCATCGCATCGATCTTGCAGGCACCGTCGAGCAGCGAGTACTCGCTGTGGGCGTGGAGATGGACGGCAGTAGGCGTGCTCACGAGTGCGAGCGATCATGCCAAGCCAGGCAGATGGCAACTGCCGCAGAAGGCGCACCTTTCCCGCTATCTCCGTGCCTAAATTCGCGCTAAAAGCATGTGGAAACCTGTCGCCGCCGGGCTAACATCGATTCGATGCTGGCAAACACGAACGGGCACGACGCGATCGAAGGACGGGTTCTGGTCGTCGAGGACGACGAGGAGATCGCCGACGTGCTGCGGCGCTCGCTGCGCAACGAGGGGTATGAGGTGCGCACGTCCGGGGACGGGGTCGAGGCCCTTGACGCTGCGGCGGCGTTCACACCGGACCTGGTCGTGCTCGATCTGGGGCTGCCGAGGATGGACGGAGTCGAGGTCTGCCGGCGGTTGCGCGCCGACAGCGACGTGCCGATCCTGATGCTCACCGCTCGGGCCGAGACCGAGGATCGGGTCGGTGGGCTCGACAGTGGCGCCGACGACTATCTAGTGAAGCCGTTCGAGCGTACGGAGCTTCTGGCCAGGATCCGAGCCCTGCTCCGGCGACGCCCACCGCGCGGCTCCGCCTCGCTGCAGGTCGGTGACCTCACCCTCAATCCCGACACGCGCGAGGTGCGGCGGGGAGAGCGGGAGATCGAGCTGACCAACCGCGAGTTCGAGCTACTCGAGTACCTGATGCACAACGAGCGGCTCGTCGTCTCGCGCGAGCGTCTGCTCGACGAGGTTTGGGGCTATGACCCGATGGCGGCGACGAACACGATCGACGTCTTCATCTCGAACCTGCGCCGCAAGCTCGAGGTCGACGGCGAGACGCGACTCCTGCACACCAAACGCGGGGCCGGCTACGTGTTGAAGGCGTAACGGTGTTGCGGCCGCGTAACTGGCCTGTGCGCTGGCGCCTCGCCGCCGTCTCCGCCGGCCTCACCCTGGCGATCCTGGTGCTGTTCGGCGCGATCGTCGGCAACCTCGCCGAGCAGCGAGTTCGCGACGACTTCAACCGTGAGATGAAGGGCGCCGTCGCCTCGCTCGCCTCGCAGGTGCAGATCGTCGACACGATCACCAACACCCTGATCGTCGAAGAGCCCGACCTGGGGGACTTCGTCAGCCCCAACGACGCTTCTGTGCGGATCTATGACGCCCGCGGGCAGGAGCTCGACGCAAGCCCCAATGCGGCCGAACTGGGACCCCCCACGCCCGGCGTCCACGACGTCGGCCCGATGCGGGTGGTGACCGTCGTGCTCAGCAGCCGCCAGAGCGGCCGGATCGCTGGCTACGTCCAGTATGGCCGCAACAAGCGACACGTCGACTCGACCATCGACCGACTCTGGCTGTTCATCGCCGCCGGCGTGCTTGGTGCGACCCTGCTTGCCAGCTTCGCTGGAGTGGCGATCGCGCGCCGGGCGATGCGACCGATCTCGTCATTGACCGCGGCGGCACGAACAATCGCGACCACCGGGGACCCCTCGAACCACATGCCGCAGTCTCGCGTGGACGACGAGGTGGGCGAGCTGGCGAAGACGCTGGAGCAGATGTTGCGCTCACTCGATGCCGCCCGTGCCGAGCGCGAAACGGCGCTGAAGCGCCAGCGCGAGTTCGTCGCCGACGCCTCGCACGAGCTGCGCACCCCGCTAACCAGCATCCTCGCCAACCTCGAGCTGTTGCAGGGATCGCTGCAGGAGACCGCCCAAGAGGACGAGCGCGCCATGGTCGATTCGGCCCTGCGCTCGTCCAGCCGCATGAGTCGCCTGGTCGGCGACCTGCTCCTGCTCGCCCGCGCGGACGCCGGACGGATCGGCGCCCGCACCCGCTGCGACCTTGCCGAGACCGCCCGCAACGCATCCGCCGAGGTCGCACCGACGATCGGCGAACGCGAGCTACGGGTCGACGGCGACCGGCCGTTGCCGGTCGACGGCAATCCCGACGAGCTCCACCGGATGGTCCTCAACCTGCTCGACAACGCCGTCCGCCACACGCCGCCGGGCTCGACGATCGAGCTACGGCTTCGGGCCGAGGGCGGCGACGCGATCGTCGAGGTCGCCGACGACGGCCCCGGGGTCCCGCGCGAGCTCCGCGAGCAGATCTTCGAGCGCTTCGTCCGCGGCGAAGGGCCCGCGGACACTGCGGTCGGCGGTGGCAGCGGCCTCGGCCTGGCAATCGTCAGCGCCGTCGCGACCTCGCACGGGGGCAGTGCGACGGTCGCCGAGTCCAAGCTGGGCGGCGCCCTCTTCAGCGTCAGGTTGCCGCTGGGAAAGTCTGAGCGTGAAATTAGCCCCGCTTTAGACCGGCTTTAGCGCTCCGACTTAGCTTCCTCCCCGGACGAGACACAAGGGGCCCGCCGGTTCTCCCCAACGCGATCGGCGGGCCCCATTCCTTGCGCAGCTAGACCTCGACTACGACCGGCAGGATCATCGGCCGGCTGCGCAGCTTCTCGTAGACGAGCTTGGCGATCGCGTCGTGGAGGTCTTCCTGGATCAGGTGCAGCTCGCGAGTCCCGGCCTCGGCCGCCTCCTCGAGCGAGTCCTCAACCACGTCCTTCAGTTCTTCGACCAGGGCCTCTTCCCCGTCCGGGAGCGCTACCCCACGGACTATCGCCTCGGGGTCTGCAACAACGCTGCCGTCGTCGGCGGAGATCGTCGCGACGACGATGAAGATGCCGTCGGCGGAGATCTCGCGGCGGTCGCGCAGCGCCACGTCGTCCGGCTCGCCGATGTTGACGCCGTCGACGTAGACAACGCCGGCATGCACGTCCTCGCCGAAACGCGCCCCGTCGGCATCGATCTCGAGCGGCAGGCCGTTGCGGCCTTGGAAGACGTTCTCGGGAGCGATACCGACCGAGTGGGCAAGCTGCGCGTGCAGGCGCAGGCGCTGATGGTCGCCGTGGATCGGCATCACGTAGCGCGGCTTGGTCAGGTTGAGCATCAACTTCAGCTCCTCCTGCCAGCCGTGTCCGGAGGCATGTATCGGCGCCTCCTTGGCGGTCACCACCGAGGCGCCGATCTCGAAGATGCGGTCGATCGTTTCGTTGACGGCACGCTCGTTGCCAGGCACCGGCGTCGCCGAGAAGACAACCGTGTCGCCGGAATGCAGCTCGACGTCGCGGTGGTCGTTGTTGGCCATGCGCCGCAGTGCCGAGAGCGGCTCGCCCTGGCTGCCGGTCGAGATCACGACGACCTTCTCGTCGGGGAAGTCCTCAATCTCGCGCGGCTGGATGAAAAGCCCGGAGGGCGCTTTGGCGATACCCAGGTTGGAGGCGATGTTGAAGTTTTTGCGCATCGAGCGGCCGACCAGTGCGACGCGACGGTCGAGCTCAATCGCGGCGTCGATCACCTGCTGCACGCGGTGGATGTTGGAAGCAAAGGAGGTGACGATGATGCGGCCCTTGCAGGCCGAGAAGGTCTCCAGCAACGCCGGGCCGACGCTCGACTCCGATGGCGCAATCCCGGGCCGGTCGGCGTTGGTCGAGTCGCCGCAGAGCAGCATCAGGCCATCCCTGCCCAGCTCGGCGAGCCGCGAGATGTCAGCGGGCCGCCCGTCGACCGGGGTCTGGTCGAACTTGTAATCACCGGTCAGCAGGATCTTGCCGAGCTCGGTGCCGAGGATGACCCCACGGGCGTCGGGGATCGAGTGCGAGAGGTGCACCAGCTCCAGCTCGAAAGGCCCGGCCTGAACGGTCTCCCCCGCCGGCAGCTCCTCGAGCGGCGCGTCCTTGAGCTTGTGCTCGTCGAGCTTCGAGCGGACCATACCGATCGTCAGCAGACCGCCGTAGATGACCGGCGGCATACCGATCTCGCGCAGCACGTAGGGAAGCGCCCCGACGTGGTCCTCATGGCCGTGGGTGAGGACGATCGCCTCGATGTCGTCGGTGCGGTCGCGCAGGTAGGAGAAGTCGGGCAGGACGAGGTCGATGCCCAGCATCTCCGCAGTCGGGAACATCAGCCCGGTATCGACGACGACGATCTTCCCGTCGTACTCGACCACGGTCATGTTCTTGCCGATCTCGCCCAAACCGCCGAGCGGCAGTACTCGCAACTTGGGAGCGGCCATCGGCTTAGGAAGCCACCGCGACGCCGGCCGCGTCGAGCGCCTCACGCACGGTGGCGCGCTGGTCTGCGTCGAGCTCGAACAGGGGTAGTCGCAGACCGCCGTGAGGGATCAGCCCGGTCATCTCCAGCGCCGCCTTCAGCGGAATCGGGTTGGTGACGAAGCCCATCACGTCGTAGGCGGGCCGCAGCTTGGCGTCGATCTCGCGCGCTCGCTCGAGGTCGCCGGCCTGGGCGGCGTCCCAGATCTCGCGCATCCCCTCACCGACCACGTGAGAAGCGACGAGGATGCCGCCAGCGCCACCCAGTTCGAGCGTGCGCAAGAAGACGTCGTCGTTGCCGGCCAGCAGGGCCATGCCCTCGATCGGCTCGAGATCGTCGTTGTTGGCCTGCTTGACCGCGACAACGCTGTCGATCTTGGCCAGCTCCGCAAGTTCAGCGGGGCTGACGTTGATCACCACCCGCGAGGGGATGTTGTAAGCGATCAACGGCAGGCCCGGGACCGCAGCGGCGATCGCTTCGTAGTGAGCGCGGATCCCAGGGAAGGTGGGCTTGTTGTAGTAGGGCGTGACGACCAGCGCGCCGTCGGCGCCGGCCTCGGCAGCAGCCTTGGTCAGCTCGATCGAGTGGCGCGTGTCGTTGGTGCCGGTGCCACAGATCACCGTCGCCGCGCCGCCGATCTCGTCGACTATCGCTGCCAGCAGCGCGATGTGCTCCTCGTCGTCTAGGGTCGCCGCCTCGCCCGACGAGCCGGCGACGACCACGCCGTGCGAGCCGTGCTCGATCAGGTGTGCGGCGAGCCGGCGCGCGGCCGCCTCGTCGACGGCCCCCGTCGCGTCGAAGGGCGTCGCCATCGCCGTGATCACGCCGTGGATCATGAGGCGAGAAGGGTAGGGATCTGGTCTGCCCAGGGAACTGCCTCCTCCAGCTGCGAGGCGACCCGCAGGAGGACGTCCTCACGACCCAGCGGAGCGACGAGCTGAATGCCGATCGGCAGCCCCTCCCCGCTCCAGTGCAGCGGCAACGAGATCGCCGGCTGGCCGGTTGCGTTGAAGGCAGCGGTAAAACAGCCGCTGAGGAAGGCGCGCTCGAAGGCCGCCATCGGGTCGGGCCCAGTGTCGTCGAAGCTGCCGAGCGGTGGCGGTGGCTCGCCCAGGGTCGGCGACAGCAGCAAGTCAAAGCCGGACTCGTGGACGTCCGCGAACATCCGACTCATCAGTTGGTGCTGCCCGACCGCCGCCAGATACTCGCCGGCGCTACGACTGCGGCCGATCTCGGCCAGGGCCCAGGTCAGCGGCTCGACATCATCGGGCCCGATCGGCGCTCCGCCGATCATCCCGAGCTGATCGAGTGCCTGTGCCTGCCCGGCCGCCCAGCGCACCAGGAAGGGCTCGACGATGGGGATGCTCTGCAGGACGCTCAGGTCGGGCTCCTCGACCTGGTGGCCGCAGCCCTCCAACGCCTCGGCTGCCGCTTTCGCGGCCGCCACGACCTTGGGGTCGGCGTCCTGCTCGATCACCGTCTCGGTCCAAAGGGCTATCCGTAGCTTGCCGGGATCGGCACCGACCTCCTCGGTGTACGGGCGGCGCGGCGGCGGCGCGGCGTAGGGATCGCCTGGCGCCGGGCCGTGCACTGCCTCGAGCAGCGCGGCCGTGTCGCGGACCGTGCGCGAGACACAGAGCTCGGCGGTCAGGCCCGACA
>JBAREU010000162.1:0-2596 GCA_049796515.1 Solirubrobacterales bacterium | reverse complement strand
CGCCGTGCAGGTGGACCGTCAGCTCGCCCGCCGCGCGCGGGAGCCGGTGGTCGAAGGTGACGCTGGTCCGCTGCCCGGCGCGCCGCCGGACGGTCGGCCCGGGGAAGGTGCCGCCGTAGGTCCACATCCTCGTCCTCGCTCCGGGCATGACCTGGAGCTCTGCCTCGCGAATCGGGATGTGCAGATGGGAGTCGCGCAGCTCGCGCGGGATCGGCAGGCTTTGCCGGAAGGGCACGGGAGCGCTCGACTGCTCCGCCCAGGCATCAGCCCCCCGCGCTCCCCCCGAGCGCAGCTCGATCGGCAGGGCGAAGGCAAGGGCACCGCCGCCCAGGGCGCCGAGGAAGGCCCGGCGCCCCAGGCGGGGCGGGAACTGCGAAGGGCCGTCCGTCCTAACCGCCCGGCAGGACGTTGATCGAACCCTGCATGAACGAGTGGATCGCGCAGATGAAGTAGATCCTGGTCGGTTCGCCGAAATTGTCAGCCGTCACCTCTTGTGAGAACGAGGTGCCCGGTTTATTCCCGGTGTACCAGGAGTCGCCGTCTCTCCTCAGACTCCCTGGCGTGTCCCAGCCGGGAGCTCCAGCTTTCACCGGGTTTATTTTCACCGGTCCGTTCCCTTGCACGCCGTGCCAGAAGGCAATCGACTTACAGATGTGGCCAGCCGTGAAGCAAAGCTGGCGGTCTTTGGGGGTTTTCGGCAGCGACGACTGGGTCACGAGGGAAAAGGTGTGCGGGCCGACTTTGTGCGGATTGCTCTGGTTGACGATTTTCAGCTCTTCGCCGGCGACGATCGTTTTCGGTCCGACGAACCGCAAGCCTTTTTTGTCGGCTTTCATGTAGATGGTGTTGGCGGTCCCGGCGGACGTTTCCGGCGCGTAGGGATCGGCGGCGAGCGCCGCAGCTGACGCGCAGAGGACGGCGAGAGCCGTCAGGGCCGCCAGGATGCCGGCCTTGGTCGAGACATGGGGACGAGGCTTCAAGTCGATTCCTTTCCGCGCCGCGTCAAAACGGCGCACTGCGAATAAGTGCGTGATTCCCGGCTCGGGACGGTAGTGGTTGCGGGCGATTCGATCAAGTCGGTTTGCCGCAATCGAGGTCAGGCGCGCAGGCGGTAGCCCTTGGTGAAGAGACGCAGGTTGACGAAGAAGAGGGCAGCGGTCGCCGCGGTCAGCGCCAGCAACGAGAGGGCGATGCTGACTTCGCTGAAGCCGACGAAGCCGTAACGAACCAAATTGATCATGTAGAAGATCGGGTTGAAGTGGGTCAGGGTTTGGAATGGCTCGGGCAACAGGGTGGCGGAGTAGAAAACGCCGCCGAGGAAGATCAGCGGCTGCAGGACGAAGGTCTGGGCGAAGGCGACGTCGTCGAACTGTTCGGCGCGAACACCGATCAGCACGCCGAGCTGCGAGAAGAAGAAGCCGACAAGGAAGAGCGCCGGGATCAGGACCAGAACGTGGTCGACCGGCAGATCGACCAGCAGCGAGGCGGCAAGGAAGGTCAGTATGGCGACCAGCAGGCCGCGCATGAAGCCGCCAAAGGTGAAGGCGAGCAGCAGCTCCAACGGCGAGGCCGGCGAGGAGAGCTGGTCCTGGATCGCCCCCTGGAATTTCTGCTGCAGGATCGAGGAGGAGTTGTTGGCGAAGGCGTTGATCGACCAAGCCATCATGATCAGCCCGGGGATGACGAAGACGACGTAGTCGATCCCGTGCAGCTTGTCGATCCGCGAGCCCAGCGCGGCACCGAAGACGCTGATGTAGAGGAACGTTTCCAGCAGCGGCGCGCCGATCGTCTGTTTCTTGATCTTCATGAAGCGGTTGACCTCGCGCCGCCAGAGCGTCGCGAAGCGGATCTGGGCGGCACTCACGAGGCCGCCTCGACCTCGATATGGGAGCGCGAGAGCTCCTTGCGACCGACCAGCGCCAGGTAGGCATCCTCGAGGTTGGCGACGCCGTAGCGCGCGGCGAGCTCACCGCTGGTGCCCTCGCCGACGATCCGCCCCTCGTTGATGAAGGCGATCCGGTCGCAGAGCTGCTCAGCCTCCTCGATGTAATGGGTGGTGAGCAGGATCGTCGTCCCCTCCTGGTTGATCCGCTGTACGTAGTGCCACAGCTCCAGCCGCAGCTCGACGTCGACCCCGGCGGTCGGCTCGTCGAGGATCAGGAGCTGCGGCCGGTGCATCATCGCCCGCGCCAGGATCAGGCGCCGTTTCATCCCGCCGGACAGGGTGCGGGTGCGTTCGTCGGCCTTCTCGGTCAGCGAAAAAGTCTCCAAAAGCTCGGCACTCCGCTCACGCCGCTCGCGCTTGGGCATGCCGAAGTAGCCGGCGTGGTAATCGAGCGTCTCCTCGACCGTGAGGAACCAGTCGAGGTTGGGCTCTTGCGGCGCTAGGCCGACCGCCTGCCGCGCAGGGCCGTAGTCGGCGATCGCGTCGTGGCCAAAGACCCGGATCGCGCCGCCGGTCGGCTGCGCCAGCCCAGTCGTGCAGTGGATCAGCGTCGACTTACCCGCCCCGTTCGGCCCCAGAAGACCGAACATCTCACCCGGCGCGATCTCCAGCGAGACACCGCGCAGCGCCTCCACCCCCGTCGGGTAGCGC
>JBAREU010000161.1:0-7450 GCA_049796515.1 Solirubrobacterales bacterium | reverse complement strand
CTTGCGTGCGTTGCGCTCGCCCAGCACCTGATCGGGCGAGCGGCGGTGGTCCTGCCCGGCCCCTGGTTCGCGGTGGCCGCCGCCGGTCGGGAAGGCCTCGGTGTACTGCGTCGCGGCGGAATTTTCGGGAGGTATGTAGTAGTCCGCGCCGGCAGCCGACGGCACGGCGAGGATCGCAATCGTCGCCCCCAGGGAGCTGAGTCCAATCTTTAGCGGCTTCATCTGAGTCGGGCGCGCGAAGAGATAGTGGTTGCGGAGGACGTGAGAACGTCCGCAGCGCGCTCGTAGCATAGAACCCGATGAGCTCGGCTTCGATGCGGCGCGCCGCGGTGAAGGATTATGCCCGCGGGGCGGATTGGGGCGCGGTGGTCACCTGGCTGCTCAGCTTCGGTTTGATCGCCTACCTCGGCTTGAAGGGCGGTGGCTACGACCCGCTCGTCCACGACCCGGTGGGGATCGCCGTCTGGTGGATCGCGCTGGCCGGGGTGCTGATCGGAGCACTGCCGCGGCGCCGGCCGGGCACCTTGGCCTGGGTGGCTCTCGGGTTGCTTGCCGCGTTTGCCGCCTGGACCGCTCTGAGTCTGAGCTGGACCGAGAGCGCCGAGAAGACCGCCGCCGACCTGGCGCGCGTTTGCGTCTACCTCGGGATCTTCTGCCTGGCGCTGTTCAGCCGCGATTCCAAGGACGCCGGGCGGTTGGTCGGCGCGGTCGCCGCCGGGATCTCGTTGGTCGCCCTGGTCGCCCTGCTCTCCCGTCTGCATCCATCCTGGTTCCCGGCCGCGGATCAGACCGCGCGCTTCCTGGTCGACAGCCGCGAACGGCTCTCCTACCCGCTCAACTACTGGAACGGGCTGGGGGCGCTGATCGCAATCGGCATTCCCCTGGTCGCGCAGGTCGCCGTCAGCGCCAAGTCGATTCTCCTACGAGCGCTGGCGACGGCTGCGCTTCCGGCTCTGGGGCTGACTTTGTTCTTCACCCTCTCGCGGGGTGGGATCGCGGCGGCGCTGATCGCGCTGGCGCTGTTTCTGGCGTTTGCCTCCGATCGCCTGCCGAAGTTCCTCGTCCTGCTCGGCGCCGGGGCCGGCACGGCGATTCTCGTCCTCGCAGCCGCCGGTCGCGACAGCCTCCAGCACGGGCTGCTCGACGCGACCGCCCGCCAGCAGGGCGACGAGATGCTGCTGATGACCGTCGTCATCTGCCTCCTCGCCGGCGCCTTCGGCGCCGCGGTCGCGGCAGGGGAGGCTCGCCAGCTTCGCCCCCGCTGGACGTACGTGTCCCGCAGCCGGGCCCAGGGCTTCGCCCTCGCCGGATTGCTGGCCGTGCTGGTAATCGCCCTCGCCGTCAACGCCCCGGGTCGCCTCTCGAACGCCTGGGGCGACTTCAAGGAGGGCGGCAGCCCTGGTTCCGGCACCGGTCGCCTCGGCAGCGTCGCCGGGCAGGGGCGGTACGAGTTCTGGCGCTCGGCTCTCGACCAGAACGGCACCGACCCGCTGCTGGGCACCGGTTCCGGCACCTTCGAGTACTGGTGGGCGCGCAACGGCAACATCCCGGAGGTCGTCCGCGACACCCACTCGCTCTACCTGCAGACGCTCGGCGAGCTGGGAATAGTTGGCCTGTTGCTGCTGGCTGCGTTCCTGCTCGCGGTTCTCGCTGGCGGCGCGCGCAACGCGATCCGCGCCGGTCCGAGGGCGCGCACGCAGATCGCCGCGGCGCTGGGCGGCTGCCTGGCCTTCTGCCTCACCGCGGGGGTCGACTGGATGTGGCAGATACCGGTGCTGCCGGCCGCGTTGCTCCTGCTTGCCTCCGTCTTGGTGGTGGCGGCGGGTGACGAGGGCCGAGAGGGCCGCTTCCCCGGCATCCTGCGTGGCGGCTTCGCGGTCGTCGCGATCATCGCGATCATCGCGATCGCGATCCCACTCGGCGCGACGAGCCTGGTGCGGCAGAGCGAGGCCGAGTTCCGCGCCGGAGACCTGCCCGCCGCGCTCCACGACGCCCGCAGCGCGGAGAACGTCGAGCCCGGCGCGGCCACGCCACGACTGCAGCAGGCCTTGGTGCTTGAGGCGCAGGGGGACTTGGAGGGAGCGGCGGACGCCGCCCAGGGTGCGACCGAACGGGAGTCGACCAACTGGCGCACCTGGCTGGTCCTCTCCCGGATCGAAGCGAAGCTCGGCAACGCCGCCGCCGCGGTGCGCGACTACGGCACGGCACGCTCTCTCAACCCCCGCTCGAAGCTCTTTCAGCCCTGATGGCTCGCCGCCGCGGTCGCGCCTGGTGTCCTGGGATACTTCCTGCAAGATCCTTTGCGGAAGGAGAGAGATGAGCTGGTTGGGCCGGTCGAGCGCCGCGATCGCGCTGCTCGCCGCCGCGGTCTTCTCCGTCGGTTGCGGCGACACCGTGATCGACGACGCCAAGACCGAGGCGGCGATTGAACAGAACCTAGAAGAGTCGGTGGGGCAGAAGGTCTCGTCCGTCGATTGCCCTTCCGGGGTCGAGGTCAAGGCGGGTGAGACCTTCGATTGCACCGTCGATTTGGCTGGCGGCAAGCAGGAGACGGCGACCCTGAAGATCATCAATTCCGACGCCGACGTGGAAGTAACTGGCCTCAAACCACGATAAATAGACCTCAACCACAATAAGTAGAGTGAGCAAAATGAGCCAAACCATCGCGGCCCAAGCGCCGACCACGCATAAGAACCTCCTTGACTGGGTTGGGGAGATCGCAGATCTGACCCAGCCCGACGCCGTCCACTGGTGCGACGGCTCGGCCGAGGAGTACGACGCCCTCGCCCAGGCGCTGATCGACGCCGGGACCTTCGAGCGCCTCTCCGACGCCAAGCGTCCCAACTCTTACCTCGCCCTCTCCGACCCCGGCGACGTCGCCCGGGTCGAGGATCGAACCTTTATCTGCTCGCAGAGCGAGGAGGACGCCGGTCCGACCAACAACTGGCGCGATCCCGCCGAGATGCGGGAGACGCTCAAGGGCCTGTTCAAGGGCTGCATGGCGGGCCGCACGATGTACGTCGTGCCCTTCTCGATGGGCCCGCTCGGCTCGCCGATCGCCCACATCGGCGTCCAGCTCACCGACTCCGCCTATGTCGCCACGAACATGCGGATCATGACCCGGATGGGCAAGGGCGCGCTCGACGTGCTCGGCACCGACGGCGAGTTCGTCCCCTGTGTGCACTCGGTCGGGATGCCCCTGGCCGAGGGCCAGGAGGACGTGCCCTGGCCCTGCAACGCCGACAACAAGTACATCGTCCACTACCCGGAGACGCGCGAGATCTGGTCCTTCGGCTCCGGCTATGGCGGCAACGCGCTGCTTGGCAAGAAGTGCTTCGCGCTGCGGATCGCTTCGGCGATGGCCCGCGATGAGGGCTGGATGGCCGAGCACATGCTGATCCTCAAGCTGACCTCGCCCGAGGGCACCGAGAAGTTCATCACCGGCGCCTTCCCGTCGGCTTGTGGCAAGACCAACCTGGCGATGCTGATCCCGACCCTGCCCGACTGGAAGGTCGAGACGGTCGGCGACGACATCGCCTGGATGAAGTACGGCGAGGACGGCCGCCTCTACGCGGTCAACCCCGAGGCTGGCTTCTTCGGCGTCGCGCCGAACACCAGCCACAAGACCAACCCCAACGCGATGGACACGATCGAGCGCAACTCGATCTTCACCAACTGCGCCAGGACCGACGACGGCGACATCTGGTGGGAGGGGATGACCGGCGAACCGCCCGCCCACGCGACCGACTGGCACGGCAACGATTGGACCCCCGAGTCCGACACGCCCGCCGCGCACCCCAACGCCCGCTTCACGACGCCGGCGGCGCAGTGTCCCTCGATCGCGCCCGAGTGGGAGGACCCGGCCGGCGTGCCGATCGATGCCTTCCTCTTCGGCGGTCGCCGCGCCACGGTCGTGCCGCTGGTCCAGGAAGCCTTCGACTGGGAGCACGCCGTTTTCATGGGGGCGACGATGTCCTCGGAGACGACTGCCGCCGCTGCCGGTGCTGTCGGCCAGCTGCGCTTCGACCCGATGGCGATGCTGCCCTTCAGCGGCTACAACATGGCCGACTACTTCGCCCACTGGCTGAAGATCGGCGCGAAGGAGGGTGCGGAGCTGCCGCGCGTCTTCTACGTCAACTGGTTCCGCAAAGACACCGATGGCAAGTTCCTCTGGCCCGGCTTCGGCGAGAACAGCCGTGTCCTCGAGTGGGTCTTCCGCCGCTGTGAGGGCAAGGCCGAGGCGATCGAGACGCCGATCGGGCTGTTGCCGCCGGTCGACGCGATCGACACCGACGGGCTCGAGATCTCGCGCGAGGCGATGGAGGAGCTGCTCTCGGTCGACGCCGAGCTGGTCAAGCAGCAACTGCCGCAGGTCCGCGAGCACTTGCAGAAATTCGGCGACAAGCTGCCGGCGGAGCTCGCCGCCCAGCTCGACGCCCTCGAGCAGCGCCTCGGCTGAGGCGCTGCTCGGCGCCGCCTCCTACATTCCGTAGGCGTCGGCCAGCTCGGGATCCTTGGCCGCCAGCATCTCGGCCAGCTCGACCATCACCTTGCACTGCTTCCAGGTGGCGTCGTCCTGCATCTTGCCGTCGATCATGTGGACGCCGCGGCCGTCGGGGATCGCCTCCAGCACCTTCTTGGCGAACTTGACCTCGTCCGGGGGTGGGCTGAAGACCTTCTTGGCGATGTCGATCTGCACGGGGTGCAGCGACCAGGCGCCGACGCAGCCGAGCAGGAAGGCGGCGCGGAACTGGGTCTCGCATCCGGCCGTGTCCTTGATGTCGCCGAAGGGTCCGTAGAAGGGCAGGATCCCGGTCGAGGCGCAGGCGTCGACCATGCGAGCGATCGAGTAGTGCCAGGGGTCTTGCTGCGCCGTCACCCGGTCGGCCTCGGGGTTCTCGGGGTCGGCCGGGTCCTCCATCGACCGGTAGCCGGGATGGCCGCCGCCCACCCGGGTCGTCTTCATCCGCCGCGAGGCGGCGAGGTCGGCCGGGCCAAAGCTCATCCCCTGCATGCGGGGGCTCGCCGCGGCGATCTCCTCCAGGTTGACGACGCCCTGCGCGGTCTCGAGGATCGCGTGGATCAGGATCGGCCGCTCGAGGCCGGCCTTCGCCTCGAGCTGGGCGAGCAGCCGGTCGACGTAGTGGATGTCCCAGGCGCCCTCAACCTTGGGCACCATCACTACCTCGAGCTTGTCGCCGATCTCGGTGATCAGGGTGGTGAGGTCATCGAGCACCCAGGGGCTCTCCAGCGAGTTGACTCGGGTCCAGAGGGCGGTCTGACCGAAGTCGGACTCGTTCGCCGCTTTGACCAGACCGGCGCGCGCCGCCTCCTTGCGGTCGACCGGGATCGCGTCCTCGAGGTTGCCGAGGAGGATGTCGGTCTTCTCGGCAATGCCCGCCGCCTTGGCGACCATTTTCTCGTTGGAGAAGTCGAGGAAGTGGATCATCCGCGACGGCTTCACCGGGATCTCGCGCAGTGGCTCAGGGGCGCCGATCGCCAGCGGCTGGAAGAAGTCTCTGGGGTTTCTCAAGCTGCTCCTCGGGTCGGAGAACGGACGGCCGGAAATCTAGACGACCGTCGTCCTCAGCAGTGCGAGCCGAAGTGCTGGGCCCAGACGTGAGTCTGGGACTGGCCGGCGAGAGTGCCGACCCGCAGGCTGACTCCGACCTGGGCGAAGTCGTCGAGGACGTTCTCGCGGTGATCGGGGGAGCGCATCCAGGCGCGGAAGATGGCGCGCACGGTGCCGTAGCCATCGGTCCCCCAAGCGAGGTTCTCTCCCACTCGCCAGCACTGGGAAGACGTATAGCCGGTCTGCTGCATCCAGTAGGTGAATTCGCGGCCGCAGGCGAAGTGGCTGAAGCTGTCACAGCGCAGGATGTCCTCCGCCTTGCTGCCGGCGGACTGTTCCAGCTGTTCTACGGAGGCGAGCTCCGCCAGCCCGGCTTGGGCGCGGGCGAAGTCGGTCATGCAGCGCATCGTGGACTCCTGCGCTGCGGGGGGAGCGTTGAGCCTGACCTGGCCGGGACAGGTAGAAGCGGGCGCGATCAGCCCGGAGGCCTCCGCCGCGGCGGGAGACGCGATTGCCGAACCGGCAAGGGAGAGCGTGACGAGGAGCAACGAGAGCTTGCGTGACACAGCCCTCTTCTCGCCAGACACTGCACGCATCCGTCCCTCTGTCTAGTCGAGTGGACGGACGTATTAGCGCCGAAGGCACCAGGCCGGCCGGATTTTGCGCGATTTCGAGTGGAAGTGGTCCGTGCCCGCGCGGCGCATTTTCGGCTGAGACTTAAATAAAAATGCCTAGATTGGCCGGATGTTCGACGGAATAAATTGGCCCGTCATCGAGTTCATCCCTAGTTGAAGCCCAGATCGGAAGCCCGATGCAGCCTGCGTCAAGGGCCGCAACTGACCGCAAGGAGATTGCTCGATGACTGTTCCCGGATTCGCACTACTTCAGGTTCGTCGGTTGGCCTTTGTCCTCGCGGCATGCCTGGCCTTTGCCGGCGTGGCGGCTGTTTCGACCGCCGCCCAGGCGGCGCAGAAAGAATCGCTGACCACGGTCAACGTCTGCATCGTGAAGACCGGGCCCGAGAAGGGCAGCCTTCGCTTCGTCCGCTCCAAGTGGGCCTGTAGGGGCTACGAGCTGGCCGTCCAGCTGGTAACCAGCGCTGGCCAACAAGGTGTGCTGGGTATCCAGGGCAGCAGCGAAACCGGCCCCGCCGGACCGCAGGGCGAGAAAGGTGAGCCTGGCGCGCCGGGTGCCAAGGGCGACAAGGGCGATCGTGGCGACCAGGGCTTGAAGGGCGACAAGGGTCTGACGGGCGATGAGGGTCTGACGGGCGACAAGGGTCTGACCGGCGATGAGGGCGAGAAGGGTGACCAGGGCACCCAGGGCTTGCAAGGTCTACAGGGCCTTCAGGGTCCTCAAGGCATCCAGGGCCTGAAGGGCGATAAGGGCGACCAAGGCGACCAAGGACTTCAGGGCGACCAAGGCGATCAGGGTCTCCAAGGTGAGCAAGGCTTGAAGGGCGACCAGGGTGACCAGGGCCTGCAGGGCATCCAAGGCGACCAAGGCCTTCAGGGCATCCAAGGCGATAAGGGCGACCAGGGCGACCAAGGACTTCAAGGTGCCCAGGGCGACCAGGGTCTCCAAGGAGACCAAGGCATCCAAGGTGAGAAGGGTGACCAGGGCGACCAAGGACTTCAGGGTGCCCAGGGCGGCCAAGGCCTCCAGGGAGACCAAGGCATCCAAGGCGATAAGGGCGACCAGGGCGACCAGGGCGACCAAGGACTTCAGGGTGCCCAGGGCGACCAGGGTCTTCAGGGCCTGCAGGGACTTCAGGGCCCGCAGGGCGTCCAGGGTGAGCAAGGCCTAAAGGGCGACCAAGGCGATCAGGGTCTCCAAGGTGAGCAAGGCTTGAAGGGCGACCAGGGTGACCAGGGCCTG
>JBAREU010000160.1:0-10878 GCA_049796515.1 Solirubrobacterales bacterium | reverse complement strand
GCGGATCCTCGTCGCGATTCCCTGGATCGCCTTCGCGATCGCGATCGTCGTGCTCGGCGGAGCCGTCTTCGCCGCGGCGATGGTCGGCATCGGGCTGCTCTGCCTGCGCGAGTACTTCCTAATGACGGCACCGCTGCGCCCCGTCCAGATGGCCGCATACATCGCCCTGCCGGCGATGATCGCCGCCGCCTACTTCGGCACCGCCTTCAACGTTCTCCTGCTGGCCACGGCGTCCTTCCCGCTGCTCTTCGTCTTCGGCGCGCGGCGACGGCCGCGCGAGGGGATCGTCGTCTCGATGGGTGTCACCATCCTCGGCGCTGTCTGGATCGGCCTTCCCCTCGTCCATGCCGTGCTGCTGCGCGATCTCCCCGACCACGGTGCGGCGCTACTGATCGACGTCCTGATCGGCACCTTCGCCACCGACACCGGCGCCTACGCCACCGGCCGCATGTTCGGCTCCCACCGGATCGCGCCGGACCTCTCGCCCAACAAGACGATCGAGGGCCTCGTCGGCGGCTTCCTGATCGGCACGATGGCCTTCTGGTTCGCCGGCCTCTACCAGGACTGGCTCTCGGGGGTCGACGCGCTGATCATGGGCGCCGCCGTGGCGGCTATCGGCCCGCTGGGCGACCTCTTCGCCTCGATGGTCAAGCGAGATCTCGGCATCAAGGACACCGGCAAGCTCTTCGGCCCTCACGGTGGCCTCCTCGACCGCCTCGACGCCGTCCTCTTCACGATCGTCGTCGGCTACTACCTCTCGGTCCAGCTGGTCTACTGAGACTCCTAGACTGCTGTGGATGAAGAAGCTGGTCATTCTTGGCAGCACCGGCTCGATCGGGACACAGGCACTGGAGATCGTCGCCGGGTCCGGAGAGCTGCAGGTGGTGGGCCTCGGCGCCGCGATGAGCTGGGAGCCGCTGCTCGCCCAGGCGCGCCAGCACGGTGTGCCGGCCGTGGCGCTGGCAAGCCCCGACGCGGCAGAGCAGGCGCGTTCCGCCTGGGACGGACGCGTGCTTGCAGGCGAGGAGGGAATCCGTGAGCTGATCGTTGAATCCGGCGCCGACCTCGTCCTCAACGGGATGGTTGGCGCTGCGGGCCTCGGCCCCACGGTCGTCGCCCTCAGTGAGGGGATCGACGTCGCCCTCGCCAACAAGGAGAGCCTGGTGATCGGCGGCGAGCTGACCACGGCGCTCGCCGAGGCAACCGGGGCGAGGCTGCTGCCGGTCGACTCCGAGCACTCGGCGCTCTTCCAGCTGATCGGTGCCGAGCAGCCCGGAACCGTCGAGCGACTGGTGCTGACCGCCTCGGGCGGTCCCTTCCGCGGGCGCAACGACCTCTCCGGGGTCAGCGTCGAGGACGCGCTCGCGCACCCGACCTGGAAGATGGGGGGGCGGATCACGATCGACTCGGCGACGCTGATGAACAAGGGTTTCGAGGCGATCGAGGCTCATCACCTCTTCGGCGTCCCCTACGAGCGGATCGCGGTCGTCGTCCACCCACAATCGATCGTCCACTCGCTGATCGACCTCAACGACGGGGCCACGCTGGCGCACCTTGGCTATCCCGACATGCGGGTGCCGATCTCCTACGCGCTTCACTTCCCCGAGCGCGCCGACGTCGACGTACCCCGGCTCGACCTGGCGCACGCCGGAGAGCTGACCTTCGAGCAGCCCGACCTCGAAACCTTTGCCTGCCTGCGCCTGGCGCTGGACGCCGGGCGGGCGGGGGGGACCGCCCCCTGCGTGCTCAATGCCGCCGACGAGGTCGCCGTCGCCGCCTTCCTCGACGGGCGGATCGAGTTCACGGCGATCGCGGCGGCGATCGAGCTCGTGCTGGAGCAGATGCCGGCGGCGCCGGTCGCCCACTTCGACGATCTCTTCACCGCCGACGCGGAGGCCCGCCGCCGCACCGAAGAGCAGGTGGGGGGGTTGGCGAAGGTATGAACTGGGTGCTGATCTTCCTCGGCTTCTCGCTTCTGATCATCCTGCACGAGGCCGGCCATTTCTTCGCCGCCAAGGCGACCGGGATGCGGGTCGAGCGGTTCTTCCTCTTCTTCCCGCCAAAGCTGGCCTCGATCAAGCGAGGGGAGACCGAGTACGGCATCGGCGCGATCCCGGCGGGGGGCTTCGTGAAGATCAGCGGCATGAACCCCGACGAGGAGCTGCCGCCCGAGGCCGAGGGGCGCGGCTACTACGACCAGCCGGTCTGGAAGCGAATCGTCGTGATCGGCGCCGGGCCGGCGGTGAACATCGCGCTGGCCTTCGCGATTCTCTTCTTCCTCTTCCTTGTCAATGGCGGTCAGAAGGACACCCAGACGGTGGGCAAAATAGTCCCGCAGTCGCCCGCTGCCGCCGTCCTGCAGAAGGGCGACAAAGTCGTCGCGATCGACGGTCGGCGCTATCCCCAGCTCGACATCCAACCCCGGCTGGAAAAGTTCATCGAGCAGGTCTCCTCGCACCGATGTCCCGGCAGACAGTTCGACGGCTGCCGCGCCACGACGCCGGTTGAGGTGACGATTAGGCGCAACGGTGAGCCTCGAACGATCGCGGTGCGTCCCGAATACGATGCATCGCTGGGGTACAACAGAATCGGCTTCGGCTATGGCGGTATCCCGATCGAGTACGGCATAGGCGGAGCAGCGGTCCAGGCGCTCGATGCGATGTGGCTCGTCTCCAGCCGCACGGTCACCGTCTTCGCCAAACTCTTCGAAGAGGAACGGCGCAAGGAAGTCTCCGGCGTCGTCGGCGTCAGCTCGGTGGCCAACGAGACGATCGACCTCGGTCTGGAGCGATCGCTGCTCCTGCTCGCCCTCGTCAGCCTCTCGCTCGGCCTGATCAACCTTTTCCCCTTCCTGCCCCTCGACGGTGGCCATATCTTCTGGAGCCTCGTCGAGAAGGTCCGCGGCAAGCCGGTTCCGTTCCGGGTGATGGAGCGCGCCGGGGCGATCGGCTTTGTCCTCGTGATCATGCTCTTCTTCATCGGCCTGACCAATGACATCGGTCGGCTCACCGGTGAAGGCTTCAACGTCCGCTGACAGCCGGCCCTAAGGGAGGCGCCGGACGACCCTGAAGGAGTCGAAGGCCGGCGTGCGGTCGGCCTGGCCTGACGCGTCGCGGGCTCGCACCTGGAAGGTGTGCCGGCCGAACGAAAGACGACGTGCGGTGAACGCCGACCGGCAGGTCCGGAAGGGCTTGCGGTCGAGCTTGCATTCGAAGCTGACGCCCCCCTCACCGGAGCCGAAGCGAAAGGTCGGAGTCCGGTCGAGCGTCCGAGCCGGGGGCCTGCTCCTCAGTTTGGTCTGAGGCGCGGCGCTCTGTCCACCTTTGGCCTCCTCGCCAGCTTCCGACCCGCCCCCGCCGGTTCCGGCACCGCCACCGCCCGCGCCGCAGACGGTCTCGGAGGGCGGCGTCGAGTTAGGGCGCGGCGCCGGCAACACCGCCGAGAAGTCGAGGGCACTGTTGTTGCGATCGTCCCCCGACTCAAGCATCGTCGCGCAGCCCGGAGCGATCGTGCGCCGCAGCGCCATCCCGTCGGGAATCCCAGCCGGCTCTGCCGGGCTACCGGCGAGGGTGCCGGGGAAGCTGCCCCAAGAGACGCAATCCACCCCCGCCCAGCAGATCGCGCCACCCGCCGGGTTGACCAGATTTGGTTCCATCACCGCGTCAGGGGTGAACCCGAAGCGCGATTCCGCCGCTGCCGTCGCCATCACGAAGGTCATCTGGCTGCGGCCGTCGTCGACGTCTTTGGTGAACGGCTCGGTGTCGACCGGCATGCCGGCGGCGTTGTAGAAGGTGACGGAATGGTTGGAGACAAAGTTCTGGCCGGTGGCATAGGCCTGCATCTCGACGTACTCGGCGTCCAACCAACCGGCTTCGCCGGGGAAGACCTCGCGAACGCTTACGAAGTGGAAGTCCGCCGCGGCGGGGGAGGGGATCAGCGTAAGCGCCAATAGGAGAGAGAGGAGGAGGCGTCTCATGGTCTCCGCTTCTTTCGCTTCGGTTTCAGGATTCGGAAGCTGCTCTTCGCCGGGGTGGGGTCGGCCGACCCGCCGGCCACCGCCCGGACCTCGACGCCATGTGCGCCAAACGTCAGCTTTTTGGTCGTGAAGGGCGATGAGCAGGCGCGGAAGGCGCCGCGATCGACCTTGCACTCGAACGTCGCACCGGAGACGTCCGCGCGGAAGCGAAAGGTCGGCGTGCGGTCACGCGTCGCCGCGCCCGGCTTCGCGCTGATGATCGTCTGCGGAGCCGGCGAAGGAGGTGGCGCGATGAGGAAGGGCGGCTCGAACACCGCCGGGGTCGGAATTTCCTGGGGCGGTGGGGTTTCGTCGATCAGCGAGTTGTCGACGTCCCAGGTGTAACTGTCGGGGGCTCCCTGATTGCCGGCTTTGTCGGTGGCGCGAACCTTGAAGGTGTACTCGCCGTTAGCCAGGCCAGTGAAGGTTTTGCCGGAAGATGGGCAGGCGCTGAAGCTGTCGCCCCCACCGCTGTCGAGGCTGCACTGGAAGCTCGAGCCGGGCTCATTCGAGCTGTAGGTGAAGGCGGCGTTTTTGCCGGAGCTCGGGTCTTTGGGCTGGGACCTGATTTCAGCCACCGGGGGCGTCGTATCGATCGTCCATTGGTGAATGTCCGGAGATCCAGTCCCGTTTGCGTTTTTAGCGCGCACGCGGAGGGAATGGCTGCCGTTGGCAAGGGGGCCCGGATAGCTGATCGTGCCGGCATTGCACTCGGCGTAGGCGCCAGCATCGAGCCTGCATTCAAAGTCGGCACCGTCTGGGGTTGAGTGGAAGGTGAAGGCGGCACTGGTCGTCTGCGTGAAGCTCGCCGGGTTGGTGTCGATGGTCGCGACCGGGAGCTGCGGCGCGACGCAGGACGCTCCCTCCTCGATTGGAGATGCGTTGCTGCGTGGGTGAGGGGTCTGGAGCGCGAAGTCTTCGGCGGAATCGTCGGTGCTGTCGCCGGGGTCGAGCCGATTCGCGCAGCTGCCCCTGACGATCATGCGCCGTATGGCCATGCCCGCGGGCGCGGCCGCCGGTACCCCCGGGCTGGGGCTCACGGTGCCGTTGAAGCTTCCCCAGGCGACGCAGTCGAGGTTAGCCCAGCAAACCGCGCCTCCGGTCGGGTTCAGGTTGAGGGTCGCGCTCGACCCGTCGGGCGCCGGATTGGTCGGGGTCGGGAACGTGCTCGCGTAGCTCGTATCGGCGACGAGGATCGTCATCTGACTCTGGCCATTGGCCACATTCATGTTGAAGGTGAAGCTGCCGATCTCGTTGCCAGCGGCGTTGTAGGCCGTGACCGCGTGACCACTGACGAGGTTCTGCCCGCTGGTGTAGGCCTGTAGGACGACGTAGCTGTCGTTCGTCGCGCCACCCGCGTAGACCTCGCGGATAAGGATTTCGTGAAACGTGGCCTGCGCGGAGGGTGCGGCGAGGGCGAGCGCAACGAAAACGGTCCCGGCGAAGACCCTTCTCCGGCGGCGGCGCTCACTCCGGCGCGGCAATCCTCGAAACATCGCGTCCCTCCCCGGCAATCCCCTGTACCTGGAGTTCGATCGTACCCGATTGCGACACCCCAGTTGAGGAAATTTTGAGGAAGGGTTTAACGTGCCTGCGATGGAGCTTTCGATCAACGAGAGATATGTGTCCGGCGGGCCGGTTGCCGAGCTTCAGGCTGAAAACCTCTACCAGGCGTTTGTGGAAACGGTCGAGCGGCTGAGCGATGACGTCGCCCTGCGCGGCGGGGAGGAGACGCTGACCTGGGCGGAGCTGGCAAACCAGGTGGCGCGGATTGCCGGCGGGCTCGCCTCGCTCGGTGTGGAAAAGGGCGACACGGTCGCGTTGATGCTCTCCAATCGGCCCGAGTTCGTCGCCTGCGACCTCGCCGCGGTTGCCCTGGGCGCGGTTCCGTTCTCGATCTACCAGACCTCCTCTCCGGAGCAGATCTCCTACGTCGTCGGCGACGCGGGCGCGCGGGTGGCGATCGTCGAGGCCGCTTTCCTCGAGGTCTTCGAGCGGGCGCGCGAGGAGCTGCCCGGCGTCGAGCACCTGATCGTCCTTGACGGCGAGGGAGGGACGGAGACCCTGTCCGGACTCGAAGGTCTCGATCCTGAGTTCGACGCCGAAGCGGCGGCCACTGGGGTCGAACCAGACGACCTGCTGACGCTGATCTACACCTCCGGCACGACCGGTCCGCCAAAGGGAGTCCAGCTCACCCACCGCAACCTCTTTACCCTCGTCTCCTCGACGGAGGGCATCGTCCCCTTCCCCGAGCGCGGTGGCAGGGCGATCTCGTGGCTGCCCGCCGCACACATTGCCGAGCGCGGCGCGAACTACTACGTGCCGGTCGTCAAGGGGCTGGAGATCGTGATGTGCCCCGATCCGCGCCAGATCATCCAGTTCCTACCCCAGGCCCGCCCGACCTGGTTCTTCGCCGTGCCGCGTGTCTGGGAAAAGCTGAAGGCGGGCTTGGAAGCGATGCTGGCGGGCCTACCCGACGAGCAGCGCGAGCCGGCCGAAGCGGGGCTCGAGGCCGCGCTGGAAAAGGTCCGGCTGGAGCAGCGTGGCGAAACGGTGCCCGACGAGGTGGCGAGTGCCGCTGCGGCCGCTGACGAGGGCATGTTCGCCGCCCTGCGCGCGCAGCTCGGCCTCGACGAGGCGGTGGCGGTCAGCGTCGGCGCCGCGCCGACCCCGGTCGAGGTGCTCGAGTTCTTCCACGCCATCGGCCTCCCGGTTGGGGAGCTGTGGGGAATGTCGGAGACCTGCGGGATCGCCACCGTCAATCCGCCCGACCGGATCAAGCTCGGCACCGTCGGGCCGCCGGTCCCGGGCACCGAGCTGAAGCTGGCCGAGGACGGCGAGGTGTTGGTGCGCAGCCCCGCCAACATGCCCGGCTACCGCAACATGCCGGAGAAGACCGCCGAGACGATCGACGCCGAGGGCTGGCTGCACACCGGCGACATCGGCGAACTCGACGAGGACGGCTATTTGCGCATCGTCGACCGCAAGAAGGAGTTGATCATCAACGCGGCCGGCAAGAACATGTCGCCGGCTTCGATCGAGTCGAAGCTGAAGGCGGCGAGCCCGCTGATCGGCCAGGTCGTCGCGATCGGCGACGCCCGCAGCTACAACGTCGCCCTGATCGTCCTCGATCCCGACTACGCCCCGGTCTGGGCCCAGGGACAGGGGATCGGGGCAGCGACGCTGGAGAGCCTCGCCAAGCACGATGCGGTCGAGGCGGCGATCACCGAGGCCGTCGACGCCGCGAACGAGCGCATGTCCCGCGTAGAGCAGATCAAGAAGTTCGAGATCCTGCCAACCGAATGGGCCCCGGGCGGCGACGAGCTGACCCCGACGATGAAGCTCAAACGCAAGCCGATAGAGCACAAGTACGCGGCCGAGATCGAGACGCTCTACTCTGGCTGACCCCGCCGTTCCACCGCACGCCCGGCGGTGCGAGTCCTGTTTCGGAGAATTTGCACTTCCGTTGCGATGAGCGCACCACGCGTGATTCTCAGTCTGAGACGGTGGACCCATGCCCGCTCCCCCTGTCTTCGGATTCCTTCTGCCACTCATCGAAACGGTGGCAACCGCCGTTGGGGCAGGGGTCATAGTTGGGACCTTCGGCGGCGCGACCGCGGGGTTCTTGTTGCGCAGGTCCCGCAGCGAGGTGGAGGGGAACACGCTCAGGGATGGCTACTTTGGAGCGCTGACCGCTCTCATGACCTGGATAATCGAAGGGCGAAACGTTTAAGCTGTGAAAATAATGGCTGACGGTGACTATCGAGACATCTGGATAAGCCTCGCTGTGTTCACGCTGATCGTAAGCCTGGCCAACCTCGTCCTGGCCAATCATCCCGATGCGAAGAGCGCGGTCGCCATGGCGGCCTTCTTCGGTGCGATCTTGTTGCGGCAGTCCATCGCCGATCGCGAACATCGCAAGCACAAACACGACTGACTGGCCTAGATAGCCTGTAAGCATGGCCTCGAAGCGGCAGATCTTCGTCGGTGGCGTGCCGATCGGCGGTGGGGCGCCGGTTGCGGTACAGACGATGACCAAGACCGAGACCGCCAACCTGGCGGCGACGATGGAGCAGATCCGCAAGGTCGCCGACGCGGGGGCGGACATCGTCCGGGTTGCCGTGCCGCGTGACGACGACGTCGAGGCGCTGAAGACGATCGTCAAGGAATCGCCGATCCCGGTGATCGCTGACATCCACTTCAACCACACGCTCGCGTTGAAGGCGATCGACGCCGGCGCCCACTGCATCCGGCTCAACCCAGGCAACATCGGCGGCCGTGAGAAAGTCGCCGAGGTGGCCGAGAGGGCAACCGCCGCCGGGGTGCCGATGCGGATCGGCGTCAACTCCGGCTCGCTGCCCAAGCACCTGCACGAGCTCGAGCGCGAGGCGCCGGTGGAGGCCTTGGTCGCCGCCGCGGTCGAGTTCGTCGAGCTGATGGAGGGTCTCGACTTCACCGAGTTCAAGGTCTCGATCAAGTCGACCAACGTGCCCAACACGATCGCGGCCAACCGCCTACTGGCCGAGAAGATCCCCTATCCGCTGCACCTCGGGATCACCGAGGCGGGGACGAAATGGTCGGGCTCGCTGAAGTCCTCGGTCGGCCTCGGCACGCTCCTCGCCGACGGGATCGGCGACACGATCCGGATCAGCCTCTCGACCTTCCACGCCGAGGAGGAGGTCAAGGTCGCCTGGGAGATCCTCAAGGCGCTGCAATTGCGCGAGCGCGGCCCGGTGCTGATCGCCTGTCCGACCTGCGGCCGGCTCCAGTTCGACATGGACTCGGTCGTCGCCGAGATCGAGCAGCGGCTGGAAAGCTACGCCGAGCCGATCGAGGTCGCGGTGCTGGGCTGTGCCGTCAACGGAATCGGCGAGGCCTCACACGCCGACTTCGGGATTGCCGGGGCAAAGAACGAGGGTCTGATCTTCGCCGGCGGCAAACCGCTGCGGAAGGTGCCGCAGGCCAAACTGGTCGACACGCTCTTCGACGAGATCGACAAGTCGCTGGACCGGGGCGAGGTCGAGTTCGACGAGGCCGAGTCACGCGAGGGCGCCGAGTGGGTGGCGAAGATCGAGGAGGAAAACGCCGGCGACCTCACTCCGGAGAAGATTGCGCAGATGGAGCACGAAGCGGCCCAGAAGGGCGAGTCGGACCGCGTCCTCCTGGACGAGGAGGCGTCGCCGACGGCGGGACGCCGATTCACCAGAGCCTGAGCAGGATCGCGGCGACACGTACTGTCGACCGCCATCCGGCCGACTAGTGGATAGGTTTCCCGCAGTGACTCGACTGAGCGAGACCTTCCTGCCGACGCTGAAGGACCCGCCCGCGGATGCGGAGGCGGTCTCGCACAAGCTGATGGTTCGAGCCGGGCTGATTCGCCAGCTCGGGGCCGGGTTGTGGACCTACCTGCCTGCCGGCTGGCGGGTCGTGCGCAAGGTGGAGACGATCCTGCGCGAGGAGATGGAAGGGATCGGCTGCCAGGAGATGCTGATGCCGGTCCTGCAGCCGGCGGAGAATTGGGAGAAGACCGGCCGCTACGCGATCGACGAGCTGTTCAAGCTCGAAGATCGCAAGGGCGCGCCGATGGTGCTGGCGATGACGCACGAGGAGTGCGTCACCTACCACGTCGCGCGCGAGGTGCGCTCCTACCGCGACCTGCCGCTGATGCTGTTCCACCTCCAGACCAAGGAGCGCGACGAGCCGCGCCCCCGCGCCGGTGTCCTGCGCACGCGCGAGTTCACGATGAAGGACGCCTACTCCTTCGACCGCGACGAGGAGGGCCTGGCGCGCTCCTACGAACTGCAGAGCGAGGCCTACGAGCAGATCTTCGACCGCTGCGGGCTGCGCTGGTACCGGGTCGAGTCCGACGTCGGGATGATGGGCGGCTCCGGTGCGCACGAGTACATGGCGCCCTGTTCGGCCGGCGAGAACGAGGTTGCGCTGGCCCCCGGCTACGCCGCCAACGTCGAGATCGCTTCGGCCGAGCCGCAGCCGGTCGAGCTGCCGGCCGGCTTGGACGCTCCCGAGCGGCTCGAGACGCCTGGCCTGGCCAAGGTCGAGGAGGTCTCCGCTTCGGTTGGGTTGCCCGCCGGGGCGTTCATCAAGGCGGTCCCGGTCATCACCGGGGACCGGGGCATGCTGGTCGTGCTGGTGCGCGGCGATCACCGCCTCAACGAGATCAAGCTGCGCAACGCGCTCGGGGTCGATTTCCGCCAGGCGAGCGCCGAGGAGATCGAGGCTGAGCTTGGACCGACGGGATACATCGGGCCCGTCGGGACCGACCTGCCGGTGATCAAGGACGCGGCGATCCAGGGCGACTCTTTCGTTACCGGCGCCAACGAGCGCGATACTCACCTGCGCGGCGTCCGCCCCGGGCGCGACTTCGAGTTCGAGGAGCTCGACGTGCGCACGGTCGAGGCCGGCGACACTGCCCCCGGCGGCGGCACGATCGAGATCGAACCGGCGATCGAGGTCGGCAACATCTTCAAGCTCGGCACCCGCTACTCCGAGCCGCTCGGGGCCACCTACCTCGACGAGAACGGCGTCGAGCGACCCATCGTGATGGGCTCCTACGGGATCGGCCCGGCGCGGATCGTCGCCGCGGCGATCGAGCAGGGGGCCGACGAGCGCGGCATCGTCTGGCCGGCTGGTCTCGCTCCGTGGCAGGTGCAGCTCGTCTCGCTGGCCAAGGAGGGCGAACCCGAGCGCGAGGCAGCCGACGGTCTCTACGAGGTGCTGCGCGAGGGTGGGGCGGAGGTCCTCTACGACGACCGCGACGCCGGTCCGGGCGAGAAGCTGACCGACGCCGAGCTGCTCGGCTGCCCGCTGCGCGTCGTCGTCGGCCGCCGCGGCCTCGCCAAGGG